>JAJZFE010000081.1 GCA_021798655.1 Acidobacteriota bacterium
TATAGGACGCGCTCACCACATAGGTGCGCGCGAGCAACAGGTTATTGATCGTCAAGGTAGCCGTGGCCACGCCGCCGCTGCCTGGCGTCAGGTTCACCGTCGTTGGCGGTTGGGCAACCCCGTTTACCGTGTAGCTGAACGTGATGGAGCCGGTAGGCGTACCTCCGCCGTTCGGTTGCGTCGCCATCAGGGTGATCACCGCAGGCGAGCCGTACACCGCGCCCGAGGCAGGAGACGTGAGCGTCATCGCAATCGTGACAAGGGGATTCTCGCCGCTGCCCGAGAGGTTGAGCTGCACGGCGCCGCCCTGCACCGCTACGGTTGCGGCAAGAGGGCCGTTTCCCTGCGGCGTAAAGCTGGGCGTGATGCTGCAGTGCAGGCCTGCGAACAGCGTGCCCGACGGAAAGTTGGACGCAGCGCATGTATCGGTCTCGGCATAGTCCGCCGTCGCTCCCGAGATAATCGCAAAGGGTGCAGTCGGCGTCAGGGCCGAGGTGCCAACGTTCGTCGCCGTCAACAGAACCGTTGCTGCGGGTTGGAACTGCGCGACCGTGCCAAAGTTCACAGCAACCTGGCTGCGATTATCAATCAGCACGCGACTGTTGCCGCTATCGGCCACGTAAAGGTTCGCTGCAGCATCAAGCGCCAGGCCCGACGGCGAGCTCAGGCCCGGGAAGTTCAGCGTCACCGCTTCGCTGCCTGGGCCGCCGCCTGCCGGCAGCTCCTGCACGTTATTACTGTTGCCATCCGAGACGTACAGATTACCGGCCGCGTCCACCGCAACGCCCGAAGGAGCCGTCACGAATGCACCGCCAAAGCTGACGATGCTGGCCGCTGGAGTCAGCGACGTGCTGCCCGGCGCGGTCTGCAGATCGCCACCGCCGGCAAGGATTTCAATCAGCCCGGACGAATTGCCAGAGTCGGCGATAAACACATTGCCCGTGTGATCCGCCGCCACGCCCACCGGCGTCACCAGCTTCTGGGCACCGGTGTAGGCCAGCAGCGGCGAGGCGCTCAGCTCTCCGAATGCAGGAACCTCCACCACCCGGGCATTCCCCGTATCGGCTACATAGAGGTTGCCGATCGCATCCACGGCGATGCCGTGAGGATTGCTGACATCGGTCGTCAGCACCGTCTGCAGGCCTGTGCTCGCGTCCACTTCAAGAACGCGATTATTGCCGCTGTCGGAGATGTACACATCCCCGGCGGGATCGACCGCGACACCCTTCGGCGCGCTGAGTCCGGTGCCCACCGTGGACTGCGTCCCCTTCGCCGACGTCACCGCGATGCGGTTGTTGTCCGGGTCAGCCACGTAGACGTTGCCGGCAGGGTCGATGGCCACGGCGGCCGCATGACCCAGGCCCGTCACACCGAGTGTTGCAGGATCGCCGCCATCCACCGCGAGCTTCGGTCCGTTGCCAAAGCCGCTGAGCGCAAACGAGTAGGTCTGTCCGCTGGCCGTCGTGGCCTGCAGTGATGCGCCGCGCAAGCCGGCAGTGGTGGGCGTAAACGTCACCTGCACATAGCACTCCAGGCTGCCGTCCAGGCCCAGCGTGTAGTTGGCGCACGTAGCACCCGTCACCGCATAGTCGCTGCTGCCGGACGCCATCGTGAAGGCCGCGGTTGTCAGGTTTGGTGCAGTACCGGCGGTCACCGGAAGGTTCGACGCATCGAAGTGGACCTGCAGCGTCTGCACAAACGAGCTGCCCAGCGTCGTCTCCGGAAACTGTGTATTCACCGAGACCTTGCGGACGATGTTGTTGCCCGTGTCCGCCACATACAGATTCCCTGCCCCGTCAAAGGTCACATACGCCGACCCGCCCGAGCTGAACTTGGCCAGCGCAACGTTGCAGCCATCACCGAAGGCGTCCGTCGCCTGCGGACCAGAGGTCCCCGCGCAGTACGTCGGTGCCGTGCTGGTCCCGGCGATCGTGCCGCCGTTCAGTCCGTTGATGCGCGTGGCCATACCGCTGTTCACATCCACCCTGTAGGCCGACAACCAGTGGCTGTCGAACATATATAGATTGCCCAGCGGGTCAACGGCAATCGACACAGGACGAATCACAATGTCGTTGGACCCATTCGCCGGCACAGCCTGCACGGCGGTGATAGGCCCGTTCGTGCTGGTCGTCGAATTGATCACCTCGTACCAGTCTCCCGACGTCGCCGTCAGGCCGCTCTCCAGGTTGATCAGGTGGCCCAGAGCGTTACCGCCCGCATACGCCGCACCGGCATAGATGCCGCCATTGGCACCTTTGGTCGAGAGTTCGTAGACATTGCCAAACTGGTCTGCCGTCATGCCCACCAGCGCGCTGGAGAACAACGCTCCTCCAACCGGGCCGCCAAAGGCAGGAATGTTCGACGGGCAGGTTGTGGTCAACGAGGTAGGCTTGGCGTTGTTGCATCCCACCACGGCCGCAATGAAGCCCGGCTGCACGCTGACGCCGAAGATGGTCTGCGTAGTCGCCTGCGTGTTGATCACGCGCACCACGTCGTTCGCAAAGTCCTGGACATAAAGATTGCCTGCCGCGTCGATGCCCATCTGCAGCGGATCGTGAAAGCCTCCCGAGGTCGCCAGCACCTGGTCCTGAGTCCCCGTCGTACCCGTGCAGCCGCCACCGGCCTTCGGGACCGCGTGCCCCGCGATGTGGTACATGTACCCCGGAATCACTCCGCCCGCCGCGGTCACACCGTCCGGATCAACCAGCTTGATGAAGGCCGCCGGCTGCGTGCCGCCGTGATAGATCGTCCATACCCCCTGGTAGTTATAGTCGGAGAAGTACAGGTTCCCGTAGCCGTCCACCACCATGCCCTGCACGCGCGAACCCACGCGATGCCCCACCGCAGGCACGCCATCGTCGCAGCCCGGATTCGTGGTCGTGCATGTGATCCCGGTGCAGCTGGTCGGGGGCACCCCGGCGATGTTCTTCAGCACGCCTGTCTGCACGTTCCACTCGCGGATCAGCGCGTTCGACTGGTCGGCGATGTACACGTTGCCCACCGAGTCGACCGCCAGCGCGTTCGGCCCGTTCAGCGTCGCACTCAGTCCCGGAACGCCGTCACCGCCATAGCCCGGCACCGTCTTCTGCGTGTTTCCGGCGATGGCTGTCACCGTGTACGGCACCAGCACCGGAGCGACCGTCGTGCTGCTGGCCGACGCGGGACGTACCCACGCGGTCAGCAGTGTGGCTAGAAAAAGGACTGAGGGAATGAAGCTGCGGAGTGTGGCCTGGCGTTTGAACATTGGATTCACCTTGCGTTGAGTCTTCTTCTACTGCGCTTGATCTGCGTACTTCCAACTGCGGGTACGGCTCTGCTGCACGGCTCTTACGGATGCGGTGGCGTGTTGCCTGCCGCCGGCCCTGGCTCTGGTTTATTGGTTACTTCCGTCGGAATCTCCATCGTGCCGGTCTTGTCTGAAACCGTGTCCAGCACTCCCAGCCGCAGAAAAATCTCACCCTCCGGCAGGTCAATCACCTGCTCCAGCTGGAACGGGCTGTGCTGCAGCTTCTGGTAGCGGTCATCGGTCAGCTTCAGGTCGATCGACTGGCTCAGGCTCGTAATCACCTTGCCGTACACGTCATACGCTGCGATATCAAACTCCAGCCCGCCCTGGTGCGTCTTGTCCGCATTGCTGTTGAACGTGATCTGCTGCCCCGGCAGCGAATACTGAACCACGTATCGACGCAACGGCTTGTTCTGCAGCTTCGGGTCCAGCGTGCCAATCGTCTTGGTTCCCGGCGGATTCATCTGCGGCCCTTGCGGCTCCACGCGCACCGTGAACAGAAGCTGGCTCGACGTAGGCACACCCCGGCCCATCGACGCGGACATATTGCTCCCATACGGCTCCGGCGCCTTCGTCGCCAGCGTGATGCCCGGCTTGATCTCATTCCGCGCCACGTCGTCCGCAAAGTAACCCTCGCGATAGGCCAGGTGCACCCCCGGTACATTCACCTTCACCGTGATGCGGTGAAACACTCCGTCAAACTGCATACTCGTCGGGACATACGACATCGAGTAGTAATTCGCCCCGTTTGCGATCGCCTTCCCAACCGCTTCTTTCAAGCCGTTCGTATTGAAGTACGCCACTCCGCCTGTCGCGTCGGCAACGGCCTCCATGCCCAGATGGTTCTGCGCGTTGCCCATCTCAAACGCCGCCGTTGCATTGGCCGCCGCGTCGCCATGCCCGTTGGCAAAGCCGGTCAGCGGATGCACCACGCTCCCGGCAGGGTTCGTGGTCACGCCCCGCGCATCCACCGGATACACCGCAATCTGTGCAGCGGTCAGCATGTCCGTGGTTCGCCGCATATCGCGCGTGTAGTCGGCCATCGTCGCCAGGTCGTCCGCGCCGCCCTGCGGAAACATCTGCAGCGGCATCCCGTCCGTCAGCCAGATCAGGTTCTTCCGTCCCTTGATCCCCGACAGATAGGCCGCGATCTGGTTCAGCGCCTCCAGCGTCATCCGGTTGCGGATGTCCGCCTGAAACGCCAGCTGCTCGTTCTGAAACTCCTGGATCGCCGTCGTCGCATCGGCACCGGCCACGTCCAGCTCTGAGCTGAAGGCCTCGTTCGTGTCCGTATCGCTGAACGGCGAAGGCAGCGCTCGGTTCTTCTTCGTCTTCACCGCGGCCATCAGCACCTCAGGGTCCGACGTGAAGCCCTGCACCAGCCGCAGGCTCGACCCCAGCAGAAGAATCGCCACCCGCGTCCCCGCTGGCATGTTCTTGATGTAGTTCACCGTCTCCTGCTTCACGAAGATCTGGTCCTGCGGCCTCGTGTTCAGCGCATCGAGCAGCAGTACGTTCACCGAGTTCGATGCCGGCGTCGGCTGCAGATTCGTGTAGATATGCGGCGGCAGCTTCGGCATCTGCCGCGTCACCGCAGGCGTCTCCTTGCCGATCTCGACGAAGCTGCGAAGCGTCTGCGGCTTGCCGTCCTCCAGCACCGTGAACGCAGACTCCGGCAACCCGCGCACGGGATTTCCCTTGCCGTCTACCGCCGTCACGTCCACCAGCGTAAGGCGCGAGTACGCCCGCAGCGTGAAGTCGTCCGGAGCCTGCTGGCCAGAAGTCTGCGCGCGCAACCCTGTCGGCGAAGACAGCAGTCCCGCACCGGTGAGACAGGCCACAGCAAGTCGATTGGTCCAGCTCCGATTCATCACGATTGACTCCCGCGGCCTTGCCGCACCTCTTGAAAACTCCACTCCAGCGCAGGAAAGATGCTTCCCCGCTGTGCCTGCCCGTGTCTCGTTGGAGGGGTCTTCGCAGCCTCGCGGAACGACAGTCCAACTGACACATAAATCCACTATTGAATTGCGGCACTCACGCTAACACGCCAACGCTGTCGAAGGGAAGAGAAAAAAACTCCCAGCTGAAAACCCTTACATTCGCAGTCGAAATCATTTTCTTATTGACAAACTCGTCCCGCAGCCAATAGCTTGCTCACACCCAGAGTTGCTATGCCCTTCGCGTCAGGAAGCCTGATGCCCCGTCTCTGTCTGCGCGACGGTGCTGCGATCTCCGGGTGAATCAGAACGCCCCACGTGGAGTGACCATGAAGCACGAAGACAAAACCCCGACCGTCCCTGTACGCCAGTTCGCCCGCAAGGCTGCGGCCAGCATCCTTGGCTTTGCCGCACTGGCACTGATGCTTCTCGCCCCCTTGTCAGCATTCGCGCAACAGGGCGACGGCACCATTCAGGGCACCGTCAAGGACAAAACAGGCGCTCTGGTACCCCACGCGGTCGTTACCGTCACCAGCAACAGCACCGGCGTCGCCATCACCCGCTCCAGCAACAAGGCTGGCGACTTCACCGTCGCGCCTCTGCAGGCCGACCACTACACCGTTACCGTCACAGCCAAGGGCTTCGAAAAGCTGATCCAGGAGAACGTCTCGGTCGACGCGCTGCAGACTCTGGGCTTGAATCTCACCCTGACCGCAGGCGGCGAATCGCAGACCGTCACCGTCAGCGACGCCCCGCCCATGCTCGACACGCAGGACGCCTCCCTCGGCGGCACCATTGAAAACGAGCTCTACACCCAGCTCCCGCTCTCCATGAACGGCGGCCCGCGCGATCCCACACAGTTCGCCTACCTCATGCCCGGCGTGCAGGAAGGTGACGGCAACACGGGCGTCTATGGCGGCACGGGGCAGGGCTACCTCAATCAGACCTACATCAATGGAATGCCGGTCAGCACCATCAGCGCACAGGGCGACCCGACCACCGTACGCAACGCGGTCTCCGTCGATGCCGTCGATCAGTTCCAGGTCAAGACCAACGGTGCCGGCGTCCAGTTCGGCGGCGCCGGCGTCACCAACTACTCCATCAAGGCCGGCGGCGATCGCATCCACGGCACCGTCTTCGACTACATCCGAAACACGGCATTTGACACCTGGGGCTACTTCACCAAGGTCCCCGGTGCAAACGGTTACGCCGTCAAGCCCGGGGAGCATCAGAACTCCTACGGCGCGTCCCTCGGTGGTCCCATCATCAAGGAAAAGCTCTTCTACTTCCTCGACTATGAGGGCTTCCACTACACCAAGATCAGCAACACTCCGCAGTACCTGACCGTCCCCACCGTCCGCGAGCGTACCGGCGACTTCACCGACGCGTTCGGCACCGGCGACGCCACCCAGCCCGGCGTGGCCGGCATCTTCGATCCCACCCCCGGCGGCAATCGTCCCCAGTTCCGCGGCCTGCTCAACGGTATCCCCACCTTCAACGTGATCCCCAGCAACGAGATCTCCTCCATCTCGCAGTACATGGCCCAGGCCCTGCCCGCTCCCACCAACCTCGGCACCGTCAACAACTACCTCGCCGGGCTGCCGCTGGAGCAGGACGACTACCGCATGGACGCCCGCCTCGACTACACCATTACGCCGCGGCACAAGGTCAGCATCATCGGTCTCGGCGGTCTCAACGGCTACAACACCATCCCCCACTACAGCAACCAGATTCAGCTTCCCTTCCCCTACGCCGCCGGCACCTTCACCTCGCAGAAGACCAGCACCGGCATCATCACGTACACCTTTGTCGCCTCGCAGGCGCTGGTCAACACGGTCAACTACGGCTTCACCCGCACCTGGGGCGACTCCTTCTCTCCCACCCAGGGCACCAAGTACGCTGCCTCCAAGACCGGCATCGGCAATCTGCCGCAGGGCAACGCCGCGGACACCTCGCCCAACGTCGTCTTCGGCGGCGGTGCTGTCACCGCCGAGGCCGCACCCGCGAACTTCGCCGGCAACGTCAACAGCGGACCGCAGTCCACCAACAACTACACGCTCATCGACAATCTTGTCTGGGTCAAAGGCCGTCACAACCTCACCTTCGGCGCGCAGATTCAGTGGCTCGAAACCAACGCCGCTTCCTACGCAGGATTCAGCGGACCGC
>JAJZFE010000193.1 GCA_021798655.1 Acidobacteriota bacterium
TGAGGTGGCGGACGCTTGTGCGCGCGCGGGCCGCAGCCCGTCGTCGGTGGCGCTGATGGCGGTGAGCAAGGTGCATCCGGCGGAGGCGCTGCTGGAGGCCTATGCGGCAGGGCAGCGGCTGTTTGGTGAGAATCGCGTGCAGGAGGCGCAGGGCAAGGCTCCGCTGGTGCGCGGGATGGAGGGCCTGGAGCTGCACCTGATCGGGCCGCTGCAGAACAACAAGACGAACAAGGCGGCGGAGATCTTTGATGCCGTGGACACGCTGGACAACGCGAAGACGGCCGGGCGGCTGAACGCGGCGGCGGCGGCGCTGGGCAGGACGCTGCGCGTGCTGGTGGAGGTGAAGCTGTCGCACGAGGAGAGCAAGCATGGGCTTGCGCCGGAGGCGTTGCCGGGGCTGCTGGCGGAGCTGGCGGGGCTGGGGAACCTGCAGGTGTGCGGGCTGATGACGGTGCCGCCGTGGAGCGAAGATGCCGAGACGGCGCGGCCGTACTTCCAGGCGCTGCGGCGGCTGCGCGAGGAGAACGCGGCGGCGCATCCGGGGCTGGTGGAGCTTTCGATGGGGATGAGCGGGGACTTTGCGGTGGCGATTGAGGAAGGGTCGACGTGCGTGCGCGTGGGGACGGCGATCTTTGGCAAGCGCGTGGCGGAGTGAAGGGGCTGGTGTTCATGGTGGCTCGGGCGAGATGCGGGGGTTTCTGCACCCCAGCGAGCCAGAGACGCTCGCCGGGGACCCCGCTCTCCGCTACGCTTCGCTCCGGTCGAAATGACAGGGGAGATGGTGAGGGGGAGATGCAGATTCCTCCGCTGCGCTGCGGAATGACAAAGCGAAGGTTGGGGTGGCAACGGTAAAGGCTTCAGTCGCGGGGGGCGTTGTTGTCGAACATGAGCAGGGCGATGAGGATGATGACGGCGGCGAAGCCCCCGGCGAAGAGGCCGGCGGTGTGTGCGGCGAGCGTGACCTCCGGCCCGTAGCCAGGAGTGCGGACGTGGGCGTGTTCCAGGATGATGTGCTCTGCCATCCAGCCGACGACGAGGAAGACGACCAGAGAGACGACGGCGCGGAGTGCGATCTTCATAGGCAATCAGAGTAACGCGTTTCCACGCCGTCGGCGGCGCTGTTGCTGGAGCAGACCCGCTGAAGCTGCAGGATACGTACGGGTTCGAAATGCGGGGGTTTCTGCACCCCAGCGAGCCAGAGACGCTCGCCGGGGACCCCGCTCTCCGCTACGCTTCGCTTCGGTCGAGATGACAGCTTGGTCGGTGTTGTAGCCGGTGGGTTGGCTACTTTTGGGTGACGTTGGCGGTGGGTGAGATGGTGATGGCTTCGCCGGTGGTGGCGGTGACTTTGACGTTGTTGAGGATGACGTCGGCGTAGGCGATCTTCATGCCGGTGTTGGCCTGGATGTCGACGTTGGTGAGGATGATGTCCTTGACGCGGGACTCGGGCAGGCCGACGATGACGCCGGCGGAGGCGCTGCCGGTGGCCTTGACGTTGTCGATGCGGATGTTGTGGAAGAAGGGCGTGAGGCGGCCGATGGGGGCGGCGGCGACGTCGCCTTCGGGATAGACCTTGGGGTAGTACTCGGAGATGAGGATGGCGGTGTGGACGTTGACCATGTCGATGTCTTTGAAGGTGATGTTGGAGACGTCGTGGCCGCGGTCGCGGTTGGCCTTGATGCGGATGCCCTGGTCGGTGCCGCTGAAGTGGATGCGTTCGGCGTGGATGTTGTAGGCGCCGCCGGAGAGCTCAGACCCGATGGAGAGGCCGTGGCCGGCGGCGAAGGTGCAGTCGGTGATGGTGATGTCGTGGGAGGGCGCGTCGGGGCCGGGCGAGTCGATGGCGCCGGACTTGATGGCGATGTTGTCGTCGCCTTCGGCCTCGTAGAGATGGTCGATGGTGATGTTGGAGCTGCTGAAGGGGTCGAGGCCGTCGGTGTTGGGCGACTTGGGCGCGAGGACGCGGTCGTAGGAGAAGTGGAGATCGTCGGAGTAGTAGGGGACGATCTGCCAGAAGCCGGAGTTCTGGACGGTGATGTGGGTGACGGTGATGTGGTGGGAGTGGTCGAGGAGCAGACCCATGGGGCGGGGGTGGTCGGTGCCGAGCACGCCGGAGTCCTTGACGCCGCGGACGTACTCCCACCAGAGGTGGCCGTTGCCGTCGATGATGCCGCCGCCGGTGAGGGTGACGTTGGTGGCGTTGGCGGTGCGGACGAGCGGGGCGACGGTCTGCTTGCCGGCGAAGGTGTAGGGGGCGAAGTCGGCGCGGTCGGGGGAGCCGAGCAGCGTGGCGCCGGATTCGAGGTCGAAGGTGAGGTTGGACTTCAGCTCAATGGGGCCGGTGACGTAGGTCCCGGCCGGGACCTTGACGGTGCCGGCAGCGGCAGCCGATGCGCCGGCGCAGGCGTCGATGGCCTTCTGGAGGGCGGCGGTGTCTTTGGTGGTGCCGTCGCCCTTGGCGCCGAAGTGGCGGACATCGCAGGTTTTGGCGGCGTGGAGCTGCGGGGCAAGAGCGGCGGCGGCGATGAGTGCCAGAGCGGCGAGGCGCATGGTGGGGTGGTTCCTTCCGTGTCGGGGTAAGCTGTCTGACCGACTCGGGAGCTATCTTACATGCGAGGAGGGAGGTTTGGCGCGGGCGGGGGTGTGGGCGGGTGCGGGCTACTTCCAGATC
This sequence comes from Acidobacteriota bacterium, assembly GCA_021798655.1. The sequence goes on from JAJZFE010000193.1 coordinate 2,672, forward strand.
ACCGGTGCGGCGTAGAGCGGGATGTCGGCGTCGGCGGTGAGAATCGTGAGACGGTCTTCGAGAGCCTGCGCGATGATCATGCGATCAAAGGGGTCACCGTGGTGGTGCGGCAGGGTCTCCGTGCGGAGGATGTGGGCGCGGGTGATGGGGAGAATTGCAATGCCGAGGCGATCGACCTGCTCATAAAACGAGAGGATCGTGCTGTTTGGAACGATCAGTTTGCCTTTGGCGATCTTGATGGAGAGTTCCCAGAGCGAAGCCGTGCTGACGAACAGTTCGTGGCCCGTGTCATCAAGAAGACGCTCCACCCGTCTTGTGAGGCGGCTGCGGTTGGTGATGTACCAGTACAGCACGTTCGAGTCGAGCAGATATCTCAAGCGTGCTCCGGCGGGAAGATGGGTCCGTTCACCATCTCGCCTTCAATTTCTTTGTCGAGGGCCTTCCACGCTTCATCGGACATGACGGGGACGAGGCCTTCCCACGCGCCGGCGAGGTGGGCGCGGCTGGCGGGCTTCTCCTGTACGGAGTCGGCTACCGAGCCCGAGGCGTTTAGTTTGGGCGAGGCGTAGATTTGGGCGCAGGCATCCGGCGTGTCGATCTCAATGAGCTCGCCGCGGGAGGCGGCGGCGATGAGGTCGGCGAGATGGGCCTCAGCGTACTCGACGTTGACCTTCATGGAATCAGGGTACGGCGGCGGCGGGGTCGGGTCAATGACTTCTTGAGTGCCAGGCGCTAGATGCCGACGGGGTAGGGTTTTTCGTGCAGCTCTTCGCCCTGCGAGCCGCGGCGTTCGAAGAGGCCCTGGAAGATGCTGAGAATGCCCGTGTACCAGTAGCCCAGCACGAAGAGCAGCAGGAACGGGACTGTGAAGTAGTTCTCCGTGGAGATGGCGTACCAGACCGTCGCGGCGAAGTAGGTGCCGATGGCCAGCTCGATCCACGGGATGATGCCGAGACGCTTGCGGTACTTCCTGGCCTGCGAGCGTTCGCCCTTCTTCTGCACGGCGTACTTGGGCGTGCGCGCGAAGGCGGTCTGGTGGCCGACCAGCGCCTCCAGCACGGCCTTGGTGTTGGTGATCGTCAGGCCGACGCCGAGCGCCATCAGGAACGGGACGTAGAGAAACGTCTTGTACCAGGTTTTGGGGTGCAGCTCTTTCTGGCTGACCAGGTAGAACGTCGACACCGACATGGTGGAGGCCATGAAGAGCGGCAGGTCGATGAGCAGCATCTGGATGGGGCCCTGCCAGCTGCGAATAATCATGGCCGGCATCAGCAGCACGCTGAGCACGATCATGAGCGGGTAGCTGATGTTGGCGGTGAGGTGGTACCAGGCTTCGAGCTTCTGGTGGCCGGAGATGTCCGAACGGAGGATGCCGGGGAGGGATTTTTTGCCGACCTGGATGAGGCCCTTGGCCCAGCGCGCCTGCTGGGTCTTGAAGGCGGTCATCTCAATGGGCAGCTCGGCGGGGCACTCGACGTCCTGGAGGTACTTGAACTTCCAGCCTTTCAGCTGTGCGCGGTAGCTGAGGTCGGTGTCCTCGGTGAGGGTGTCATGCTCCCATCCGCCGGCCTCGTCGATGGCCTGCCGCCGCCACATGCCGGCGGTGCCGTTGAAGTTGAAGAAGACGCCGGCGCGGCTGCGGCCGCCGTGCTCCAGCACGAAGTGGCCGTCGAGCAGGATGGCTTCGACCTGGGTGAGGAAGCTGTAGTTGCGGTTGAGGTGCGTCCAGCGGGTCTGCACCATGCCGACCTTGTCTTCAGCAAAGTGGTGGACGACCTTGCGCAGCCAGTCGGGCGGGGGCACGAAGTCGGCGTCGAAGATGGCGACGAGTTCGCCCTTGGCGGTCTTGAGGCCCTCTTCGAGCGCGCCGGCCTTGTAGCCGTAGCGGTTGGTGCGGTGCAGGTAGTGCACGGGCTGCGGAGGGAGGCCCTGGGTGCCGGCGGAGCCTGGCATTCCAGTAGCATAACGCGCGACCATCGCGCTGGCGACCTCGACGGTCTCGTCGGTGGAGTCGTCGAGGAGCTGAATCTCGAAGCGGTCGCGGGGATAGTCGAGGCGGCAGCAGGCGGCGAGCAGGCGGTCGATGACGAACTGCTCGTTGAAGATGGGCAGCTGGATGGTGACGAAGGGGAGGTCCTCTTCGGCGAAGCGCGCGGGCGGCTGGCTGGATTTGGCCTCGTTGCGCCGGTTGCGGTAGTAGAGCCAGACGAGCTGATAGCGATGGATGCCGTAGAAGGCAAGGATGATCATCACGATGAAGTACGGGATGAGCATGGAGACGTCGAAGACGTTCCAGCGATAGACGCCGCGGAAGGTGTGGTCGGCGTAGTGCGTCTTCCAGTAGTGGCCCAGCCCGTGCTGCGAGACGAGGAAGAACGCGAGCGCATTGAGTTGGCTGATCAGGCGGAGGCTCCGTGGGTGTGTACGACGATAGGTTTGATTTTACGCGATTGGCGCGGGAGCGGGCGTGGTGCTACGACTCCGCGCTGGGGCTCGGTGTTAAGGCTCGGCGAAGTAGCCGCTGCGGACGCTGATCTGCGTGCGTTGGCCGGGCGTGTCGAGATGGACGGTGTGGAAGCTGCCGTCGAGCTTGAGCGTCTGGGGGCGGTAGACGAGGGTGTAGCGGTCGCGGAGGTCGCGGTTGATCTGGAGGATGGAGTCGGCGACGCTGTGGGTGGCGGCCTGGGCGTAGAAGACGCGGCCGCCGGTGCGGTCGGCGAGCTGGCGCAGCGCGGTCTGGCCGGCGTCGAAGTGGGCTTTGTCGTCGAGCAGGAAGGGGTAGATGGGGGTCTGGCGCGCGGCGCAGATGTCGATGACGTCCTGCGGGCGGGCGTGGCTCCAGTTGTCGACACCGTCGGTGAAGAGGAGGATGGCGTTGGCGGAGACCTCGGCGCCGGGGGCCTGCGCGGGGATGTGGTCGCGGCAGACGCGGTAGAGCGTGTCCCAGATGGCGGTGCCGCCGAGGCGCGTGCCGTTGCGGTCGGTGACGTGCGCGGCGGCGTTGAGGAGCGTGGCGGCGTTGCTGGTCCAGTCCTGCTGAATCTGCGTTTCGAAGTCGAAGCGGACGACCATGGCCTGGTCGGCGGCGGACTGGATGACGGTGCTGGCGAGCTGGCGGGCGATGAGGCGCGGCAGCAGCACGTCCTGCATGGAGGCGCTCTCGTCGAAGACGATGGCGACGCGGAGCGGGAGATTTTGATTATGGGTGAAGCGCGTGATTCGGGCGGGCGGCTTGCCGTTGTCGCGAAGCCGGAGGTCGGCGGCGGTGAGGTCGCTGAGCGTGCGGCCGGAGGCGTCCTCGGCGTGGAAGCTGAGGGCGACCTCTTCGGTGTTGAGCTTGAGGACGTAAGGCTGCTGGGCGGCAAGTGACAAGAAGCAGAGCATCGTCAGGATGGCCGGCAGCGTTGCTTGGATAAGGCGTGGTCGAATGAAATTCATAGTTACTGCTTGATTTAGACGCAAGGCGCTGCTCTTCGCAGTATGCTTAGCTGGTGCGTGTGCCACGACAGTGCGAGGCGGATGCAGCGTACCAAAGCTATCATTCCTCGGTGCTCGATGCGGAGTTTGCCGAAGAGACTGCATGGGCCGGTTTTGCTACGGAGCAGTTGGCTGCACTTTGTTGCGATGAAGATTCATTCGACTGTGCCCCCATATCGGGTGAGGCTTAGTCCCAACTCCATGAAGACGGCAAGTGAACGGATGCGGGAAGCAATGAAGTCCGAGCGCGCGATGACTTCGATCAGCCTTCACATCCCAGCGCGCGTGATCGAAGACCTCAAGGAGATTTCGCCGATGCTCGGGCTCTCCGGCTATCAGTCACTCATCAAGCTCTATATCAGTCAGGGCTTGCGGCGCGACATTCAGAAGTTGCCGGGAACGCACGTCGCCGTCCTCACCGAAAGCCTGCGCAAACGCGGCGTTGCCGAGGCGGATATCGCCGCTGCCATCAAAGAGGCAGGGCTGAAGTCGGCGTAGGTTCGTTAGTTCAGGAACATCGTGCGGTAGAGCGTGTCGCGCTGGACGGGCTTGAAGCCGGCGTCGCGGATGAGGCGGCGGAGTTCCTCTTCCGTGGTCTGGTTGGAGGTGCCTGCGGCCTTGACCACGTTCTCTTCGAGCATCACGCTGCCGACGTCGTTGCCGCCGAAGCGGAGGCCCATCTGCAGGACCTTGATGCCCTGCGTGACCCAGCTGGCCTGCACGTTTTCGATGTTGTCGAGATAGAGGCGCGACACGGCGAGTGTCTTGAGGTACTCGACGCTGGTGGCCTCGTCCCAGCCGCGGCCGCCGAGCGCGGTGTTGTGCGGCTGGAAGCTCCAGGGGATGAACGCGGTGAAGCCGCCGGTCTCTTCCTGCAGCTGGCGGACGACCTCGAAGTGGTTGACGCGCTGCTCCATCGTCTCGCCGACGCCGAACATCATCGTGGCGGTAGTGCGCATCCCGAGTTCGTGCGCGGTGCGATGGACGCTGACCCAGTCTTCGGTGCGGCACTTCAGCCGCGCGATGCGCTTGCGGACCTCGTCGTCGAGGATCTCGGCGCCGCCGCCGGGGATGCTGTCGAGGCCGGCGTCGCGCAGGCGGGCGATGGTCTCGCGCAGCGTGATCTCGCTGTACTCGGCGATGGCGAGAATCTCGCTGGCGCTGAGGCAGTGCAGCCAAATCTGCGGGAAGCGCTGCTTGATG
>JAJZFE010000048.1 GCA_021798655.1 Acidobacteriota bacterium
GGCAAACAGCAGCGATCAGACTGCACCGACGGATCGGCTGCGTCTGATGCTGGCGATGTCGTACTTCTCGCTCGGGAAGTTTTCCGAAGCGGATAAGGCCTTTACCACCGTGGGTGATCTGGTGCGACAGGATCCGCGCACTGCGTATTCCTGGGCGTATGCGATGGCTCACTCGGGCCAACAGCAGCGAGCGAACGAACTGGCGGATGCGCTGTCCAGCCAGAATCTTCCATCGGAGAATCTGAGCCTGGTGTGTCATTTATATGTCGATACGGAGAACTATGAGCAGAGTGCGGCCTGCTATCGCCGGGCGTACACCGCCGACCCCGGTCTGAAGCTTGCGCATTACGAAGTCGCCGAAGCGTTGATACACCTGGATCGTGCCGCGGAGGCGGTTCCGGAGCTTCGGGAAGAGTTGCTGCTGAGTCCTGACAATCCAAACGTCAAGTATTCGCTGGCGTTCGCGCTGTTGCAGAGTTCGCACAAGGAAGAGGCGATGACGATTCTACAGGCGCTCACGCAGGCGAACCCGACCCATGCTCAGGCGCAATATCAGCTTGGCAAGCTGCTATTGGAGCAGGGCGATGCTGCCGGTGCGATACAGCATCTGGAACTTGCAGAGCGAAGCGATCCTGCGCCTGACTATATCCACTACCAACTGCAGGCAGCGTACCGCAAAGCTGGACGAACGGATGATGCAGACCGTGAGCTTAAGCTTTACCGCGAGATAAAGGCTCACAACAGGGAAGTGACCCCGGCACACTAGACCGCACTGGGTGAAGTTAGATGGCTTCCGCGCGTGATTGCGCTATACCGTCCGCAGCAAACGAAGAAACTGGTGAGAGACAATGACGAATCCTACGAGCAATACCCCGCCGGCCACAAACTTTTCTCATGCGATGTTGCGTGAGATCTACGAGCAGCCGCAGGCACTCGCTGCAACCATTGCACGATATCTTCCGGATGCGATGGAGCCACAAGAACCCCTCGGGAGACTACTGGAGATTGTCGGAGAGCGGGAGCGACTGGTCATTGCTGCCAGCGGCTCCAGTCGTCATGCTGGGCTGGCAGGCGAGATCATGATTGAGGATATGGCTGGCGTCCCGGTCGATGTCGAGTATGCCAGCGAGTACACCTATAGTTCGAGCCACACGTTGCATAACCCTGGCGTACTGGTGCTGTCGCAGTCCGGCGAGACGGCAGATACGCTGGCTGCATTGCGCAAGGCACAGGCACGCAATCTTGCAACGATTGCCGTTACAAACAAAGCTGATTCCACGATGGCACGGGAGGCGGCGATATCACTGCCGACGCTGGCGGGTGTGGAGAAGGCTATTCCAGCAACCAAGAGCTTTACCACCCAGTTGGCAGTTCTGTATTGCTTCGCGCTGGAGTTGGCCAGGTTCCGCGGGACGATGGACGAGAAGGCTGCCGAGGTGAATGCGAAGCGGTTGCGCGAGATTCCCGGACTTTTACAGAGCGCGTTGCCGGAGTGGCACGCGAAGATTGAAGCGCTCGCACCCGAGTTGGTGAACTCGTCCAGCTTTCTTTATCTGGGGCGTGGTGTGCACTATGCGATTGCGCGTGAGGGAGCCTTGAAGTTGAAAGAGTCTGCGTATCTGAACGCTGAAGGCTACCCGACCGGAGAACTGAAGCATGGGCCGAACGCACTGGTCAGTCAGGCTGCACCGCTCATCATGATTGCGACGGTGGATCGCGCGGACCCGGATTCTGTTCTGCGCTACTCCAAGGTGCTTCAACTGATGAGAGAGATGCGAACACAAGGCGCGCGTATCGTTGCGCTGGCGACAGAGGGTGACGAAGAAGTTCCCCGCTTCAGCGAGGCTTGTCTCTTTATACCTGCGACCAGCGATTTGCTGGCAACGATGCTGGAGGTGGTTCCGTTGCAACTGCTGGCGTACAGCATGGCAATTGCCCGCGGCATCAATCCTGACTCTCCGCGCCAGTTGGTGAAGGCGGTGGTACAGGAGTGAGTGTGCAGCTACCGGCTGCAGGAAGAGTGTGGAGTTAGTCTGGCATTGGCCTGTTCAAGGTGGGGTGTCGCCTGTGCAGGCAGCCAGGCGTTGGACCATGCGCCTGAGAAGACAAAGCTGCTGAGTGGCTTTCGGAATCGGGGTGTTCGCAGGTCGCTGGTCACTGTTTTTGTCGCTGAGGGATTCGCCTCGGGATAGCCGATGGCGAGCATGGTCATGACGGAGATACCGGTCGGAACGTGGTATACATCGCGAATCTTCTCGCGGTCTATCACGGTCATCTGATGGACTCCGAGACCGCGTGCAGTGGCTTCGAAGACAAGGCTGGCCGAGGCGAGTCCGAGGTCGTGTTCGGCTGTTGGGTACAAGCCGCCACGCTGCAGGCTGAGCCGTACACAACCGATCATGAGAACCGCTGCTAGCCGCGCCCAGGACAGGTTGATTCGTCCGACGCAGTCGAGCATGCGGGCGAACTCATCGGACTCGCTGCGGGTTGCCACGATGTAGCTCCAGGGCTGCTCGTTACCGGCGGAGGCCGACCATCGCGCCGCCTCAAAGAGGGCAAGCAGATGGTGTTGGTCGACCGGACGAGGTTCAAATGCGCACGGGCTGAATCGCCGGGACAGCAGATCGTGAATCAGCGGCGGGCACTGTGTTGCGGGGGACATGCTCATTTCTTTCCAGACAGCGCGATCGCGCGAGGAAACAATATGCTGTTTTCGAGTTCCACGTGGTGACGAGTAAGAGCGTCAAACTCTGCGAGTGTTGTATAGAGGGCGTGATAGGTTGGGCAAGCACCATCCGGCAGTTGATAGTTGCTGGTCAGTACGTTGATCTCTGTGAGCGCGCTGCCGACGATGTCGTGTTCGGCCATCATCGCGGCGATGGGATTTGCGACGTCGCCGAAGCAAGCATAGGGCTTTGGCGATCCGCTCTGATCAGCCCGTTCGAGGCCAACGATGTACGGAAATAGAACCCGCTCCTCCTTCTCCATGTGCGGCGTCATCTCTTCCAGAATCTGGTGGACCAGCGACTGGATGCGGGCGAGTTCTGGATGGGTTGCGCCATGCCGATGGTGGACTTTGAATGCCAAGGTGGTGAGTCGCTCGAGTTCCAAGCGGGTGGGTCCGTGACACGCGGTCACGATATAAGTTGCCAAATCTTCCAACGAAGCCGTCGTCCACGGGTCGGCCATTTGCGGTGTTGCATGTGCGGCCTCTGCGAGGCCTTGTAGAAGGTCCGCCAGCGGAATCTGCTGCTCCTGACATACTTGCGCCAGCGATTTTCTGCCGCCGCAGCAGTAGTCAATTCCGAAGCGTTCAAATACCCGCACGGAGGATGGCTGTTCCATAGCTAGATCGCGAACTTGTTTGATTGCGGTTGGCATGTCGATGTCCTCACCGTCTACGCTAATCAAAGGCGAGACAGGACTCAGTGACTTAAGTGCCAGCCGGCATGATTTGTGATGAGAGTTCGCCTGGGAGTTGCCACGATGTGCTGTCTCCGGCGGAAATCTCCGCGCGGTGTGAGAGATTGGCTAGGGGCATTTGCTGGCTGCTAGACTGCACAGCATGATCACGCAACGGATGGATATTGGCGCGGTCCTGCAAAAGACCGCCTTGTTGTCGAGCCTGAGTTCTGAAGAGATCAAACTGCTGGCGGTGCGAACCGTACGCAAGCGATTTGAGGCAGGGGAACTGCTTTTTTCGGAAGGCGAGATCTGCCACGGGCTGCACATCATTGGTTGGGGCAGGGTGCGTATCTTCAAGACCTCGCAGGGAGGTCGTGAACAGGTACTGGCCATCAATCAACCGGGCGATTGCGTCGCTGAATTGCCTGTCTTCGACGGTGGCACCTACCCGGCATCCGCGGTGGCGATCGAGCATGCAGAGATCGCCTTCATCTCGCGGCGCGATTTTCAGGCGTTCTGCATGGAGCATCCAGAAGTGGCACTGAAGGTTCTGGCCGTAGTCGGTGCGCGACTACGACGACTGGTGGGCATCATCGAAGAGCTATCGTTTACGACGATTCGACAGCGTTTGATTGCTGCGCTGGTCCGACTGGCAGAAAGTGAGGGTAGGCAAACTGAAAGTGGCATCGAGTTTCAACTGCCGTCGAGCCATCAGGAGCTAGCCAGCCAGCTTGGCACCGTGCGCGAACTCATCTCGCGAAATCTGATGCGCCTACAGGCCGAGGGTCTGCTGAATGTCGATGCGCGACAGATCGTCGTCAAGGATTTGAAAGGGCTTCGCGGACTGCTCAGCGCGTCGTCTTAGCTTGAAGCAGTCTAGTGTTCGTACTCGTTCGCATGGGGAACCATCTGTCGATAGACATCGGGTGAGATTGTGGTCTGCCAGTGTCCGGTCGCGCGAGCAAGGCCGATCAACCCGAAGAAGATAAGCGCCAGGGCCGCGACGATTGCATGTGGCTTCAGAACTCGACCGCGCCAGCGTTCGATCGTGGGGGCGGAGACAGTGTGGTTATCCGTGGCGAGTGCGTGCGGAGCGAGTGCGAGTTGCAGTGCATGACTTGCGGGGCACGCGGCGACACATTCCATGCAACTGGTGCATTCCAGGGATTGAATCTGTATCAATTGGTCGACTGGGAGATGGGACGGGCAGGCTTTGGCGCACTTGCCACAGTCGATGCACGCAGTGGTATCGCGGCGGATTCGCACTGGACTGAGCGTGGATACGATGCCCATCAGCGCTCCATAGGGACAGAGAAACCGGCACCAGAAGTTTTGAATGACGACCGAAAGCAGGATGAGGCTGGCTAGAACCACCACTCCGATGAGGCCTAGATTACGAAAGAAGTTGAGCATCTTGACGTCGGCTACGATGCCGAACGGTGCAAGCATAAAGTCGTGGATGGACTCCGCCGACATGCTGAGCACCAGTATGAGGAAGAAGCCCATCAAGAGATACTTCAGGCTGCGCAGGGGCAGGTCGAGCCAGCGCGGAAGGATCAGGCTGTTTCGGAAGAGTTTGCGTCCTAGCTTCCAGAGATACTCCGAGATGGTGCCCACGGGGCATAGCCAGGAGCAGAATACTTTCTTGATAAACAAACTCGACAGTAGAAAGACGGCAGCCAGCACCATTGCGGAGGGATGAATCTCCGGCATTTGACTCGACATCAGGAAGTACTTGAGGTTCATCAAGCCTGCGATGGGAAGCCACCCATCGACGCCGGCCGGACGCTCGATGAATGGCGTCCGCCCCTGGCTTTCAAAGAAGCGGACCCAGATGACGAACTCAATTGCGATCCATGCGTTCAGCGCCAGAAACACAGCCTGCACGCAGTGGCGAACTGCCTGGGATCGGTCTGGCAGGAGGCGACGCACGAAACGCTTTGCTGGCATCGACACGCTATCTTTCGCTGAACTGACCGCAGCCGTTGTCGTCGGTATGACTTGCATGGAACCTTCCGTTGCCCGCGATTGTCGTGGTGGCCGATTGAAGATCCGGGCAGGTCAAAACATCTACGGGTGACTAGGAGCGTATGCAGAGACGCGCACTAGTTTGCAGCCACCTTAATTTGAACCAGCAGCATACGCGTGGGGGATTGCGCTGTGATCGCATGAAGCAACTGTGGTGGCATGTAGACGAACGAACCTTGTCTGGCCTGGACCGTTGACTCACCCAGCTGGACCTCTGCTTCGCCTTGGAGGAAGTAGAGTACGGCCGGTGTCGGTGCGGAGTGTGCCGAGAGAGACTCTCCTGCAGAGAAGCCAAAGAGCGTGATGTTGACATGCTCATCTTTTTGAATCACGCGGCTGAGGATGCCTTGGGCGGGAAGCTCTAACTCTGTCTGCAAGTCGGTGAGGAATGCGTAGTCCATAAAGGTCTCCCATGAGGCTGGTTGCGTTCAGCTCTGTTACGACTTTAGGGAGAAACGAAAACCATTGCAGGGACTTTAGTCACAGTCAGCAGATTTGAGCCGTGAGGGATCAGTCGACGGGATGAGTGCCATCGTCAGGGGCTGGCCGGTCAGGTTCCGCAGAATGTCTGGCTGACGCGCTGTTCCGGGCGTGCGGGGGAGGAGTACCGTTCGAGATTCGGCCGGTATTCGAAGGGGTCTGTCACGACTGCCAGCAACTGCTCGAACGGTTGGAAATCCTTTCGCTCTACGGCTGCATCGATTGCGTCTTCTACCATGTGATTGCGGGGGATAAACAACGGATTGGCGATGCGCATCGAAGTAGTCCGTTGCTGTGTCGAGACTGACTCCTGCTGCAGGCGTTGGCGCCATTGCATTGCCCAGGAGTCATAGGCGGTGGGATCGGCAAACAGTGCGCGCACAGCTAGGTCTGCTTCCGGCGTAGCAGCGGCATCGCATAGACGGCGGAAGGTCTGGGTGAAGTCGGCGTGATTGGCGGCCATGCGTCCCAGCAGATCGTACGCAAGTTCTGCATCGCCGGCACGCTCTACGGTTAGTCCCAGCTTGCGGCGCAGACCGGCGGTGCGGGCTGCCTCGAACTGGGTACTGAAGGCGGCGAGCGCCTCATAGGCTGAGGCCAGTGCCGCTTCTTCACTCCCTGCTTCCTGTGCCATCAGGGGCAGCAGCGACTCGGCTAACCGAGCCAGATTCCAGTGTGCGGCGTGTGGTTGATTGCTGTAAGAGTAGCGTCCCTGGCGGTCGATTGAGCTGAAGACCATGTTCGGATCGTAGGCCTCCATAAAGGCGCAGGGTCCGTAGTCGATGGTCTCGCCGGAGATAGAAGTGTTGTCCGTATTCATCACGCCATGGATGAATCCGAGCAGCATCCACTGTGCGATCAGGCTTGCCTGCCGCGCGATGACGCCATCCAGCATCGCGCGATATGGTTGCTGTGCCTCGGCGGCCTCGGGATAGTGCCGCGCGATGGCATAGTCGGCCAGCACGCGGATGGCTTCGGTGTCGCCTTGTGCCGCGAAGTACTGGAAAGTGCCCACGCGCAGGTGGCTTGCCGCCACGCGGGTCAGGATGGCTCCGGGCAGTTCGACTTCACGCAGTACCCGTTCTCCAGTGGTTACGGCGGCCAGGGCGCGTGTGGTTGGCACGCCGAGGGCAGCCATGGCTTCGCTGACGAGATACTCGCGTAACACCGGACCGAGCGCGGCCCGACCATCGCCGCGCCGCGAGAATGGGGTAGGGCCGGAGCCTTTGAGTTGGATGTCGTATCGGGTACCGTCACGGGCTATCACCTCGCCCAGCAGGTTGGTGCGACCGTCGCCCAGTTGCGGGACAAAGTGTCCGAACTGATGTCCAGCGTAGGCGAGCGCCAGAGGTTCTGCGTCGATGGGGATGCGATTGCCTGCGAGTATCTCTTCGCCGGTATTGCTGGCAAGTGCTTG
>JAJZFE010000248.1 GCA_021798655.1 Acidobacteriota bacterium
GACGAAGAAGACGTTCTCTACGACGAAGGCCGTGAAGGCCAATGCGCGCGAGCGGCTCGGCACCCCGCCGCCCTCGCGACCGCTGCCGACGCTGAAGGAAAAAGAGACGGCGCGTCCGAAGCACAAAGAGACGCTCGCGGATCTGCTGGGCAAGCAGCGCGAGTAGAGCCGACCAAAGAAGCTGCGGTTTCTTGGCTCTCACGTGGATCAGGTCAAATACTTTCGCCGAACAGGCAACCTTTTTCAGGAGAGGTTGTGTGACCGAATATTCATCGCGTCACGCAATCCACGGCTGCGGCACGCGCGTAATCCTACCAGCAGATTGACTGTATCGGCTGTGTTCTCCAAGCAGCCGACAGAGATTTCGGTGAGGGGCATGGTGCCTTTTCACCTTGCAGCATTTCCTTGCCTTTCGACGAGATCTTATTCATTTCAGCGGTCAATGCGGCGTTCGCGCGCCCACAGCGCATCAATACATCTTTCGGTAGCGGATGCTGCTGACTGTCAAACTCTTACCCACAACGCATCATTTTGATCAGGAGATACCCCAATGGCAGTCAGTGAAAACACCTCGCTCGTTCGTCCCACGCAGGACATGATTGAATCAGTGGTCAACCGTCGCGCGTTCCTCGCCGGACTCGGCGCGGCAGGCGTTGGCGCAGCGGCGATCTCGATGGTTGGTTGCTCCAACAGTATGGCAGCGACGGCAACGACGCCGGTATCGGCAGCGGCAACGACCGACACAGCGACGCAGATTTTGACGGCGGCGCTGATTGCTGAGAGTCTCGCGATCACGACGTACTACACGGCGCTGACCAGCTCGGGCGTGATCACGGATCCGAACCTTGCGGGCTCTGGCGGTACGGCGATCAACGTGGCTGCTTCGAACAGCAGCCAGGTGAACGTGGCCTATCTGCAGGCTGCGCTGCTGGAAGAGGTGGCTCATGCGCAGTTGCTGCGCGCGCTGCTGGGGTTGAAGGCGGACGGCAGTGGTGATGCGGGTGCGGGCGTTCCGCAGACGTTCTACTATCCGACGGGTACGTTCACGTCGCTGATGGGCTTTGTGCCTGTGCTGCTCGCGCTGGAGACGGCGTTTGTGGGAGCGTACATGACGGCGGTGGAAGAGTTCGCATCGATGGCAGCGGCCTACAACGGCTTTTCTGCCACACAGAAGGACCCGTCCTCAACCTCCGGTGGCAATCTCACGCAGGCCACACTGATTCTGTATGCCAAGGTTGCCGCCTCCATCCTCGGTGTGGAAGCTGAGCACCGCGCGCTGGTGCGTGGCATTCCGGCGGTGACGGTGGCAGCGCCTACGTTTGGCGGCGTCACGGTTCTGCCGGCGAACAACCTGAACTACGAGATCACGGACGGCCTGACGGGTCTGCTGGTTTCGGTGAGCGGCAGCGCGACCTCAACGGCCGGCGCGGCGCTTGGTCCCTTCATCGCAGCGGGCACGAACCCGGTAGCGGTGCCGACGGTGGCGACGATGGCGAGCTTCTCGGCCGTGGTGCAGGCGGGCGTCAGCGGTGGCATCGCCAACAGCGGCATCCCCACAGCAGAGTAACCCCACTTCCCCCGGGGTCTGAGCAAGAGAGCGGAGCCGCAACATCGGCTCCGCTCTCTTGCGTCTGCATTGCATTGGCTCCGGTAAGCTATTTGAATGCCGATCAGTTACGCCCTGGTGGTCTTCGAGCTCGCGGTGATGGTGCTCTCGCTCTCTGCGCACGACTGCGCGCAGGCCTGGATGGCCGACCGGCTGGGTGATCCGACGGCGCGCATGATGGGTCGCCTGTCCATGAATCCGGCGCAGCATTATGACGTGCTGGGCACGCTGCTGTTTCCGCTGATCTATGCGGTGATGCGGCCGCCGTTTGTGCTGGGCTGGTCGAAGCCCGTGCCGCTGACGTCGCGAAACTTTCGCAATCCGCGGCGCGATGAGAACCTGGCGCTGCTGGCCGGGCCGGCGGCGCAGTTTCTGCTGGCAGTGATTGCGTTGGTGGTGCTGGTGGTGATTCGCCATGCGAACCCGGCGATGACGGACTCGATTGCGACGGCGGCGTACCTGGCGCACCATGACCTGTCGGTGGGCACGGACAACCTGCCGGGCATCTTTCCGCTGATTCTGTTTCTGTACTTCTGCATCCTGGTGAACCTGCTGCTGTTCGTGTTCAACCTGGTGCCGTTTCCGTACTTCGACGGCGGCAAGATCCTTATGAACTACCTGCCGTACGAGATGGCCAAGAGCTATGAGCGGTTCGGGATGTACTTCATGTTCCTGTTCTTCTTCATCGGGTTCGGAATTGTGATGCTGTTCTTTGCGCCGTTCTTCAACGTGTTCAACCGGCTGCTGTTCACGCTGTAGGGAGTGCTGGGCCGACGGCGCAGGGCACGGCCCGCGGACGCCATGTATTCTTAAGCATTGACACGATGAGTTCAACGACCGCACGCTCCGCAACCCGTCCCCGCGTCCTCTCCGGCATGAGGCCCACCGGCCGTCTGCACCTTGGCAACTACATGGGTGCGCTGCACAACTGGGTGAACCTGCAGCAGGACTACGACTGCTATTTTTTCATTGCAGACCTGCACGCGCTGACGACGGATTATGCGGACCCCAGCCGACTCAAACAGAGCATCTTCGATATCGCAGTGGATTTTCTGGCGGCAGGTCTGAATCCGGGCAAGTGCACGATTTTCATCCAGTCGCATGTGCCACAGCACGCCGAACTTCATCTTTTGTTCAGCATGTTTACCCCACTCGGCTGGTTGGAGCGCGTGCCTACCTACAAAGACCAGCAGGAGCAACTGCGGGAAAAAGACCTCGCCACCTACGGCTTCCTCGGCTACCCCTTGCTCCAGTCCGCAGATATCCTGCTCTACAAGCCCGAATACGTCCCCGTCGGCGCAGACCAGGTCGCGCACGTCGAACTCACTCGCGAAGTCGCACGCAAGTTCAACCACCTCTATTCACCGAAGCGTCTTGTTCCTGGTGGTCAAGCGGGTGGCGACGTTTCTATGAAAACCGAACCTGACCCGAAGAAGCTCATCCTCAATGAGCCACAGGTCCTGCTGACGCCATCGCCTAAGCTTCCCGGTACGGACGGCCGCAAGATGTCGAAGAGCTACGGCAACGCGATCTATCTGACCGACCCGCTGCTGGTCGTCCTCAACAAGACGCACGGCATGTCCAATGGCGGCCAGCGCCCGACACAACACGATCCCGGCGACCCGGAAATCTGCCCGGTGGGCGACCTCCATCG
The DNA here is from genome assembly GCA_021798655.1 of Acidobacteriota bacterium. The sequence continues at coordinate 3,261 of JAJZFE010000248.1, forward strand.
CGTCTTCTCTGAGCCGCTCGTCGATGAACACATTCGTACCGGCTGCGTCAACGCGACCGTTCGCTGCGACGAGTGCAAGCAACTTTGCGGCACTTCCATCTTCACCGTGACCCATCCTATGCAGCTGCGACGCCAGGAGCTCGAAGCCAAGCCGGACACGGTTTGGGAGGTCCTACAGAACGGTTCACAACGGGCGCAGCGATCAGCTGAGGTGGTTATGAAGGAGGTCCGCGCGGCAACGGGCCTCTCCCGCGACCTGTCCGCCGTCCATCTTCCCCGTGAAATGTCCTACGAGAAGCGCGCGGAGAAGTCCCGCGACTTGTCCAACTACAGCAACTGGAAGGGACTTGAGCCACAGGCGCTGTCGCCCAACATTCGCGAGGTGTGGCGTGCGCAGATATTGCCCAGTGAAACACAGCTGAAACCGGACAAATCCGAGCCGGAGATGTGGTTGACGCAGAACGGTCGTCGCGTGTGCGTGGCCGTTGCAGAGTGGAGCGACACATTCAAAGAATGGACATTTTCCGTCAAGCCCAAGTCGTACGAGGTCCTCTGTCTCATCTGTCTGGACGATGATTTCAAGGTTCGAGACTTCGTGATCCCGCAAAAGCTCTACCTGTCAGAATGGACGGCAGCCAAGAAGCTGTCGGGCAAGATGGCCATCGTTGCCAAGGTCGCGCTGGATGTAAACGGGCAGCCGTATCTTACGTTCCAAGCGTCGGCGATGCCGGAGCCTTCATCGCCAATCTCCATTGCAGAAACCGAGAGAGCGTATGGAATCCTCTAACGACCAACAAGCGCCGGTTGAGACTGTTGAGCGCACCGATGTAACCGGTCAACCGTTTGCGCTGGAGCATCCGCCGGTGCGGCCGCCCGTGCCGGAGGCCAAGCCGGTACGCGAACGCAACAAGGACAAGGACGAAGCCTCGCAGTCGCCGTTTTCCATCACGGTGGGGCAGGTGTACGACGGGCCGATGGACCTGCTGCTGGACCTGATCCGCAAGCAGAACATCGACATCTACGACATTCCGATCGCGAGGATCACGGCGCAGTTTCTGGAGTACACGCACCACCTGAAGCAGACGGACGTGGACGCGGCGGGCGAGTTTATCTACGTGGCTTCGCTGCTGATCCACATCAAGTCGAAGACGCTGCTGCCGCGCGATCCGTCGGATGTGACGGGGACCGACTCGGAAGACCCGCGGCGCGAGCTGGTGGAGCGCTTGCTGGAGCATGAACGCTTCAAAGCCGCAGCGCAGATGCTGCAGCAGAAGCAGCTGGTGGAAGAGGCGACCTGGACCAAGCCGGGGATGAAGCAGTTCCTGCGCGATGAAGGCAGCGAATCGCTGGAGTCGGAGCGCGAGATCGACGCGGACACGGTGGACCTGGTGCGGGTGTTTCAGGACATTCTGCAGCGGCTGCGGGACCGGCCGATCCACTCGATCGATGAAGAGTCGGTGACGGTGGCGCAGATGATCCAGTTTGTGAAGCAGCGGCTGCTGATGGAGGATCGCCCGATCAGCCTGCGTAAGCTGCTGTCGAACACGCGCAGCGAACGGGCGCTGATCTGCACGTTTCTGGCGATGCTGGAGCTGGTGCGGCTGCAGGCGATCGTGCTGCGGCAGGCGGTGGGGCTGGGCGACATCCTGATCAAGAAGTCGGATAGCTTTGAGCAGGTGATCGCCGACCAGGCAGCGATTCGCGACGACTGGAGCTAGAGGCAGGGGGGCCGGCTAGGCCGCCTGCATCTCCGGATGCTTTTCGGCCCACTCGCGCTCCCAGCGGTCGTTGCCGAACCTGCCGGAGAGCAATCCCTCCAGCGAGATGCCCTCATCGACACGAGGGAACTCCACGCTCCAGCCTCCCGGGCTGATGATGACCTCGGCCAACTGCTCGCCAGTCGCATGGGCGAGACCCTGCACGCGTTCTTTGGGAACGGAGACGGTCATGCCGGCCTGAAGCTTCACATGGATCGTCTGCATGACGGCATCGAAGTGTGCGGCCACGATATAGAGGCCGCGTTCGCGGTACTCGTCGCCGTATACCTCAAGCCAGTCACGCTTCGTTGGCGCTACCATGCAGGTCCTCCCACGCTTTGCACAGGATATCGCGGTTTTGCTCGATAAAGCCAGCTAACAGAGCCTCTTGTTGCGGGGTGGTTCCGAATCTGGCGCGCACTGCGACAGAAGCGCCAGAACAGTTCAGCAGAAAGATAGCCTGAACACCGCTGCCGCGAGCGTGCACATGAGGGGGCTCGTGATCGTGAGTAAAGATCATGATGTTGAAGCCGCGAAATCTCAAAATAGTCGGCCCGCAGCCAGTTTAGCCCAGCGTGTGCGGGCGATGCGCTACCCTAGAGACTCCGACATTCATCTGCTTCCAAGGAGCCCAGCCTATGCGCGCCCGCACTCTACGTGTCTCTGCAGTGTCCTCTGCGTTCTGCCTGCGAATCGTCTGCCTGCTTGCGGTTGTCTGCGGACTGGGAGCCTCGGCGCAGGGGCCGAAGCCGTGGCCGGTACGCGCGGTGGTCGTCGTCACCTTTGAGGTGGGCAACGATACGGGCGACATTCCCGGCGAGTATCAGTTCTGGGTGGAGCGCGAGCATCTTGACGAGGTCGTGGACTTTCCGGGCGGGGCCCAGTTGCCGCCGGGGCAGCACGCCCTGCGTACGAACAAGGAGCACACGATTCTGGGAATGCTCTCCGGCACCACGCTGACCAATGCGACGGCGAGCATGATGGCGCTCGGCCTGGACCCGCGCTTCGACCTGACGCACGCGTATGTGCTCATCAACGGGATTGCGGGCGTGGACCCGAATGTGGCGAGCATCGGGTCGGCGGCGTGGGCGCAGTACGTGGTGGGTGATGTGGTGCGGATGATCGATCCGCGCGAGGCCCCGAAGGCGTGGCCGTATGGACTGTTTCCGACCGGGTCGCTGGGGCCGAACCCGACGACGACCGACGCGCCGACGTGGCATCGGTCCAACCTGTTTACGCTGAACCCGAAGCTGGTGGGCTGGGCGTATGCGCAGACCAAGGACCTGACGCTGATGGACGATGCGAAGGTGGCAGAGTTTCGCGCAACGTTTACGGGCTATCCGAACGCGCAGCGACCGCCGTTTGTGCTGATCGGAGATACGTTTGCGAGCGACTACTACTGGCACGGCGCGATCATGAACACGTTCGCCGAAGACTGGGTGCGGCTGTGGACCGGCGGCAAGGGCACGTTCGCGATGACGGAGATGGAAGACTCCGGGTTTATGACCGCGGTGGAGCGGCTGAACGCGATGCACCGCGTGGACCGCGACCGCGTGATGGTGCTGCGGACGGGCAGCAACTACTCCATGCAGCGGCCTGGACATGAGCCGGTGGAGAGCCTGACGGCGCCGTACATCGGTAGCAGGGTGTCGCTGGAAGCGGCGTATCTGTGCGGCTCGACGGTGCTGCACAAGCTGGTGAACGACTGGCCAAACACGCGCGAGCACATTCCAGGCAACTGAGCCTCGCTTCGGGTTTCCCCCACGTTTTCAACATGACCTCCACGTAACCCACACGTGGACCCCATGCGAGAGGTGCGGCGTTGATACACTCAACGCTGCACCTTCGTATTGCTGCTGCCTACCGTATGAGCCTTAAAGCAAAAATTGAAGCCGTTATCTACGCATCGGAAGAGCCGGTTACGCTGGCGCAGCTGATCAGCCTGCTCGGGGAAGAGGGCCAGGCAGAGCTGGACGCGCTGGCGTCGAACCAGCTGTCGCTTGGCACGGAAGAGGACTCCGCTGAGCAGAACGCGGCGGAGGCCGGGGCCGAGGACGCCGACGGGCTGCCTGCCGAAGTTCCGGAGACGGCAGAAGCTGCGGCTGCGGATGTGGCTGCTGATCCAGATACGATTGCGGCGGCTGAGGCGGCTGCGCCCGATGCGAAGGCGCTGGCGGCGGCCGAGAAGCTGCGGGCACGCAAGCTGCGCGAGCACTTCCGGCTGCTGCTGGACGAGATCATCGCGGGCTATGCGAACGAAGATCGCGGGCTGGAAGTGCGCGAGGTGGCGAACGGGTTTCGGCTGGCGACC
>JAJZFE010000391.1 GCA_021798655.1 Acidobacteriota bacterium
GCTTCTCTTCTGCCACGCGGGCCACCTTGTTCGCCTCGTCATACTTGGCCTGCTCATCGCCGGCCGCGTTCCAGAGCTCCTGCGAGTGCTTCAGCTCCGCCTGCGCCTCGGCCAGGTTGATCTCTTCCGGATGCAGCGCCGTCTCGGCCAGAATCGTCACCCGTTCCGGCAACACCTCGACGAAGCCCCACGCCACAAAGAACGTCTGCTCGCCGGCCGTGCCGCCATGCAGCCGCACCTCGCCCGCACCCAGCTCACTCAGCAGCGGAGCCGCGCCATACAGCGTCTCCAGATACCCCGACATCGACGGCAACTCCACCGCCTCCGCCGTCGCATCCAGCAGCACCCGGTCCGGCGTCACCAGCCGCACCTGCAGCAGCCCCGAATTGTTAATTCCTTCAGCCATCTTCAAAGCCTCTAGCTCCTGGCTTCTAGCCACTAGCTGAAAGCTAGGAGCTAGAAGCCAGTGGCTGCTCTTACGCGGTTGCCTTCATCTTTTCAGCAGCCGCAATCACGTCTTCAATGCCGCCCTTCAGGTAGAACGCCTGCTCCGGAATCTCATCATGCTTGCCTTCGATGATCTCCTTGAAGCTGCGAACCGTGTCCTCAACCTTGACGTACGCACCGGGGATGCCGGTGAAGATCTCGGCCACGTGGAACGGCTGCGACAGGAACCGCTGGATCTTGCGCGCGCGCGACACCGTCAGCTTGTCCTCTTCCGAAAGCTCGTCGATACCCAGAATCGCGATGATGTCCTGCAGGTCCTTGTACCGCTGCAGAATCTTCTTCACGCCCTGCGCCACGTCGTAGTGCTCCTGCCCAACCACGCGCGCAGAAAGAATACGCGAGGTCGAGGTCAGCGGATCCACGGCCGGATAGATACCCAGCTCCGACAGAGGACGGGACAACAGCATCGTCGCATCCAGGTGGGCAAACGTCGTCGCCGGCGCCGGATCGGTGATGTCATCGGCAGGCACGTACACGGCCTGCACCGAGGTGATCGAGCCCTTCTTCGTCGACGTGATGCGCTCCTGCAGCTCGCCCATCTCCGTCGCCAGGTTCGGCTGATAGCCCACCGCGCTCGGCATACGGCCCAGCAGCGTAGAGACCTCAGAGCCGGCCTGCGTAAACCGGAAGATGTTGTCGATGAACAGCAGCGTGTCCGCACCCTCGACGTCGCGGAAGTACTCCGCAACCGTCAGGCCGGTCAGCGCCACGCGCAGACGCGCCCCCGGCGGCTCGGTCATCTGCCCGTAGATCAGGGCCGCTTTGCTCTTGTTGAAGTCGTTGATGTCAATGACACCCGACTCCTGAAACTCATGCCACAGATCGTTGCCCTCGCGGGTACGCTCACCCACACCGGCAAACACCGAGAACCCGCCATGCTGCTGGGCCACGTTGTTGATCAGCTCCTGAATCACAACGGTCTTGCCCACGCCGGCGCCGCCGAACAGGCCGATCTTGCCGCCCTTCAAAAACGGCAGGATCAGGTCAACGACCTTGATGCCCGTCTCGAACATCTCCTCGCTCGTCGCCTGCTCGTCAAACGCAGGAGCCTGGCGATGGATCGGCATGTGGACCTTCGAAGCCACAGGCCCCATCTCATCCACCGGCTGCCCGAGCACGTTCAGCACGCGCCCCAGCGTCTCGCGGCCCACGGGAACCATGATCTGTCCGCCCGTGTCGATGGCCTTCATCCCGCGCACCATGCCCTCGGTAGCCACCATCGCAATGCAACGCACGCGGCCTTCGCCGATGTGCTGCTGCACCTCCACCACCACGTCCAGCGGCGCAGGCACATCAAAGCCTTCGCTCACGATGCGCAGCGCCTGGAAGATCGGAGGCATATGCGCCTCATCAAACTGCACGTCAACGGCCGGGCCGCTGATGCTCACTACTTTGCCGATGTTTTCTGCCATAGCTTTTCCTAACTCCGAACTCGTTCTAGCTCTCCGTTGCACCTGCGACTCGTTTGTCATTCCGCAGCGCAGCGGAGGAATCTGCATCTACAAACCTGCACGGCTCTACAACGCCGCCGCTCCACTCACAATCTCGATGATTTCCTTCGTAATCGCAGCCTGCCGCAGCCGGTTCATCGTCAAGCTCAGCTTGTCGATCAGTTCCCCTGCGTTCTTGCTCGCCGCATCCGTCGCCGTCATACGCGCCGCATGTTCAGCCGCAATGGACTCCAGCAGCGCGTGGAAGATCTGCGTCGTCACATACCGCGGCATCAGGTGGCGGAACAGCCGGTTCGGCGTCTGGTCAAAGATGTAGTCCACGTCCGCCGTGCCAAACTTCTTGGCCTCCTGCTCGTACGCGCTCTCCTCCGGTGCCGTGATCGAAACGCCCGCAGACTGCGCCGCTCTGCCCGCCGCCTCTTTCTGCTCCTCGGTCATCTCTTCCAGCGCCGTCACTTCATGCGAGCCCAGCTTGCGAATCGGCAGCAGCTTCTCCACCACCACACGCTGCGAGATCACGCTCTTGAACTCGTTGTACACGATGTACACCGAATCGATCTCCGCGCTCTCATACCGCCGCACGATCGTCTCAGCCAGCGCCGTCACTTCTTCGAACGACGCCTTCACCAGCAGCGTCGGGTTCTCCGCCGCGACCTCAATCGCCGCCGCGCGATGACGGATGTTTTCAATGTGCTTCGACAGGTCGTTGTCGTAGAGCTCTTCCTTGTGCTCATACACCGCCGCCGGATACTTGCGCTTGTACAGCCCGATCGCCTTCTTGCCGATCGGCTCCAGGTCGATGTTCTGACCCATCGCACGCCGCTCGTCGATGAACCGTTGCGCCGCCTTGCCAATGTTCGCATTGAAGCCGCCGGCAAAGCCCTTGTCGCCGGCGATCACCACCACCAGCACGTTCTTCTCGTCGCGCTCCACCAGCAGCGGGTGCATCACATCGCCGCTCTCATCGCTGTACAGATCGGTGCGGCGCACCAGCGACTCCAGCACGTTCGTGAGCATCTGCGCATACGGCCGCGCCTGCATCGCGCGATCCTGTGCGCGGCGCAGCTTGGCTGCCGAAACCATCTTCATGGCCTTGGTGATCTGGCGCGTGTTCTTCACGCTCCGGATGCGACGTCGTAAATCGAGTACGTTTGCCATGCGTTCCTAGGCCTTGGCTCCGGCAGTCTCCTTGCGGCTCGCAAGGAAGTCCTGCTTGTACTGGTTGATGGCCGCAGTCAGCCGCTTCTTGATGTCGTCGTCGAGCGCCTTCTTCGCCTCGATATCCGCCATCACCTGCGACGCCGACGCCGCCATGTACGCGTAGAAGCCATCCTCAAACGCGCGAATGTCCTTCACCTCGACCTCATCCAGCAGGCCGTTCGTACCCGCATAGATGATCGCCACCTGCTGCACCCACGTCAGCGGCTGGAACTGGGGCTGCTTCAACAGCTCCGTCAGTCGCGCGCCGCGGTTCAGCTGGTTCTGCGTCACCTTGTCCAGGTCGCTGCCGAACTGCGCAAATGCCGCCAGCTCGCGGTACTGCGCCAGGTCCAGCTTCAGCGTCGAACCGACCTGCTTGGTCGCCTTGATCGCCGCCGCAAATCCCACGCGCGACACCGACAATCCGACGTTCACCGCCGGGCGCACGCCCGAGTTGAACAAGTCCGTCTCAAAGAAGATCTGCCCGTCGGTAATCGAGATCACGTTCGTCGGAATGTACGCCGAAACGTCGCCCGCCTGCGTCTCGATGATCGGCAGCGCCGTCAACGAGCCGCCGCCCAGCTCCTTCGACATCTTCGAGCTGCGCTCCAGCAACCGCGAGTGGAGATAGAACACGTCGCCCGGATACGCCTCACGCCCTGGCGGACGGCGCAGCAGCAGCGAGATCTCACGGTACGATGCCGCGTGCTTGGAAAGATCGTCGTAGATGATCAGCGCGTGCTTGCCGTTGTCGCGGAAGTACTCGCCCATCGCGGTCGCCGCAAACGGCGCAAGATACTGCATCGGAGCCGGCTCGCTGGCCGTCGCCGCGACGACAATCGTGTACGCCATCGCGCCGAACTGCTCCAGCGTCTGCACCACGCCCGCCACCGACGAACGCTTCTGGCCAATCGCGCAGTAGATGCAGATCAGGTCGTTCTTCGCCGAGTTGATGATCGTGTCCAGCGCCACCGCCGTCTTGCCCGTCTGGCGGTCGCCGATCAGCAGTTCGCGCTGTCCGCGGCCAATCGGAATCATCGTGTCGATCGCCTTGATGCCCGTCGCCATCGGCTCCGTCACCGACTGGCGCGCAATCACGCCCGGAGCCAGCCGCTCCACCGGCAGCGAGTGCGGCGTGTTGATCGGGCCCTTGTCGTCGATCGGCTGACCCAGCGCGTTCACCACGCGGCCAATCAGCGCCTCGCCCACGGGCACGGACATAATCTTGCCCGTCCGCTTTACCTGATCGCCCTCGCGCAGCTCGCTGTAGTCGCCCAGCACCACGGTACCGACCTGATCCTCATCGAGGTTCATCGCCAGACCCATGATCCCGTGCGGAAACTCCACCAGCTCGCCGGCCATCACCTTGTCCAGCCCATGCACGCGCGCAATGCCGTCGCCCAGCGTTACAACCGTGCCAACCTCGTCCACCTGCACGCGCTGCTCGTAGTTCTCAATCTGCTGGCGGAGCAGCTCGGTGATCTCATTTGCCTGAATCTGTGCCATGCTCTCTCTTTCCTTCAGTGCTTCGCAATCTCTTGTTGTGCCGTTCTACTTCCTACTCAATCTCTGCTCGCCGGTCAAGGCTTCAAGCCGTGGCCGCCATCAGCCGCTGCTTCATCTGCCGCAGCTGCCCGCGCACCGAACCGTCATACACGGTGGACCCGATCTTCACCACCGCGCCGCCCAGCAGCGCTGCGTCCTGCGAATAGCTCGCGCTCACCTTGCGGCCGGCCACCAGCTTTGCAATCTCCTGCTCCAGCGTCGTGCGGCTCGCCGCGTCCAGCTCCCGCGCGCTCACCACCTCCACCTCGGCCACATTCGCCTCGGCATCGGCCAGCGACGTATAGTCCGCCAGAATCTCACCCAGCGCGCTCAACCGACCGTGATGCGTCAGCACCGCGATAAAGTTCCGCACCGTCTTGCTCATGCCCAGCTTGCCGGCCAGCGCGTCCAGCAGGCTCAGCTTCTGCGACTCCGGGATCGACGGATCGCCCAGCACCTCGCGCAACTCCTGGCTGCTCTCGAACGCTGCCAGAAACTCGCCAATCTGCTTCTCCGTCGCCGCCGCGTCCAGCTTCTGCTCGTCAACCACCGCAGCCAGCGCGCGCGCGTATCTCTGATTCACTGCCGCCATCTAGTTCTCGCCCTTCCCAAACGCCTGCAGCCGCTGCGCAAAACCTGCCACCAGCAGACGATCCGACTCCGGCGTCACCACCAGCTTGCGCGCCGCCTGATCCACGGCCAGCTCCGCCGCATAGGTCTGCAGCTCGCGCCGCGCCGTCAGCGTTGCACTCTGAATCTCCTGCCCGGCTGAGGCCAGAATCCGCTGCTTCTCATCTTCAATCGCGGCCTTCAAACGCTCTTCTTCGCGCGCTCCATCCGCCTCGGCCTGCGTCCGCATCGCGGAGATCTCGCCATCCAGCTTCGCCAGCCTGGCCTCCACCGAACTCAGGCGGCTCTTCGCCTCCTGCGTCGCCGTGCGCGCCTCTACAATCTGCTTCTGAATCGTCGCGCTGCGGCCCTTGAACGCCTTTGGCAGGTTCTTCATCAGCAGGTAGCCAACGCCAATCAGCAGAATCGCCAGGTTCGTGATCGTGAACACCGTCGAAGCCTGCTCCGACTTCATGCCCATCATCGATCCGAGCTTGGCCACCGTCGGCGACTGCCGATACTGCTCATTCTCGTCCGGCTCTTCCTTCGCCTTCGCAGCAGAATCACTCGTCGCCGGCGCGGTCGAAGCCGCCGGCGTCACTGCCTGCGCCCGCACCGGTACGCTCACCGTCAGCGCACCCAGCACCAGCAAACCCATCATCAAACTAGACAGCTTGCGAATCATCACGAGCGCGCCTCCGTTGCACTGCCCTGCGTCGGCAACAGCGTCCGCAGAATCTGCGCGCTCAACTCCACCGCAGCCTCTTCGATCTGCTTGCGAGCACCCGCCGTGCCCGCCTCAATCTCACTTCGCGCCACGCGAACCATGCCCTGCGCCTCGGCGCGCGCAGACTCCAGCACGCGGTCGCGCTCGGCCTGCAACTCCTTCGCGCGACGCTCCCGCGATGCCGCCAGCTCGGCTCGCGCCGCGCGCAGCTTCGCCTCGTACATCGCCGTCTCGGCCTCCGCCTCGGCAATGGCCTTCTTCGCCTGGTCCACTGCTCCCGAGGTCCGGCTGCGGCGCTCCGCCAGCGTCTTCTCCAGCGGCTTCCGCACCAGCAGGCTGTACAGCGTCACCAGCAGAATGAACAGCACCGCCGTCGGCACAGCGCCGAGCACAAGTCCGCCAAGTTGATTCAGTATTTCCTTGATGTCCATGAAGTTTCTTGTATTTCCGGGTGATAGCAGGAGGGCACGCAAGAGGCCACACCAACCATCGCGGGAGCTAGATTTGACCAGCCTTCAACTCCAAGCCGGATCGCTTCCCCAACCGTTCAGCGCAGTACACTTTCAAGCCTTTTCGTCCTTCTAGTTTTAGCAAAGTAGCCTGTTGGAAGTCAAAAACAGGAGGCGATAACCGGGAGTTGAAATCGGTTATCGCGCGGATTCCAGAGGGACTCCCGCTTCGCCTCACGACGCGAATATTTTCCGCCCCAACCATCGGCGTCAGGCGTAAACTGTTCGTACCACCCGAGACCCGTTCCGGGTCATGCAGGCCGCGTGTTTCAGGGACACTTCCTCCGCTCCCTCACAGGCGGCCTGTAGAGTTTAACCCACACCCTCGCCGCTCACGGCATACTTCCGATACCGGTCCAGCAGCGACTGCGGGCCCACCGCCGTCAGCGTCACCTCGTTGCCCTCGAACCGCTGCTGCTGCACCGTCGCTCCACGTTCCAGCGACGCCAGCACCCGGCCCTCCGACTGCGGGATCCGAAACACGGCCTGGCGCAGCGGATCGGCCGTCAACGCTGCGTCAATCGCATGAAGCAGCGCGTCGATCCCCTGCCCCGTCAGCCCCGACACCCCCAGCGCTCCGGCCTCCATCACCGCGCCCTCCGCTAGCAAATCCATCTTGTTCAGCACCTGCAGCGTCGGCTTCTTGCCCACCTCCAGCTCGCTCAGCACGGCCTCGACCTGCTGCTTCTGCGCATCCAGCGTCGGGCTCGCCGCATCCCGCACATGCAGCAGCAGTTCCGCCCGCTCCACCTCTTCCAGCGTCGCTCGAAAGCTCG
>JAJZFE010000357.1 GCA_021798655.1 Acidobacteriota bacterium
CTCTCTTGTCTCGCAGCTCAACCCAACCCCTCTCCCGTTTGACCCCCTCCCCCAAATCCCCTAAACTTGTAGTTGTACCGGAACCGCTGCGCTGCTTCTGAATCAGTCGCCTTCGCATCAGCCTCCGCGTGCATCCCTCAAAACTTCGCCGCGGAAGCGGGCGACAAGAAAGAACATCCACTCATGGCAAATCACGTATCCTCCCTCAAGCGCGCCCGTCAAACCGTCACCAAGACGGCCATCAACCGCGCCAACAAGTCCAAGCTCCGCGGCACCCTGCGCGTCATGCGCGAGGCCCTCATCGCCGCCGACAAGAAGACCATCAACAACACCTACCGCTCCACCGTCTCGGTCCTCGACAAGGCTGTCCAGAAGGGTGTGCTGCACAAGAACACCGCCAGCCGTTACAAGGCTCGCCTCAACGCCCGCGTGAAGGCCGTCGTGCTCGGCACCAAGGCCGCTTAGTCCGCACGACAACCCATCTCAAACGAAGGCCGGGACACACTCCCGGCCTTCGCTGTTTGCCGGCTCCTTCCGCAGCCATCGCGAGCCTGCCCTACTCCGGCGTCTCGCCCCCACCGTTGCTCCCCCCAAACTCCGCGTGCTCCCCCGGATACAGCAGCGTCGGCGGCTTCTTCTTCCCCGTCGTCACCACCTCCGACGCCGCCTCCTGCGTCGTCACCGGAGTCAGCGTGCTGTCCGCCGCCGCATGGCGCGCCACCCCCGGCATCGCCGTCGCGGCAATCGTCGTCGGCTCCCCTCGCACCGCCATCACCGGCCCATTCGGCAGCTTCCTGTCGCCGGCCACCTTCGGCCCTGTCCCCGTCGTCGCAGGAGCCGCTGCCGCCTTCGCTCCGCCTGTCAGCAGGCTCAGCACCACCGGCCCATCATCCGGCGGAGGCGCAAACTTCTCCACCTCGGCTAAATCCTCCTTGTCGCGCGGCTTCAGCTCCGGCAGCCGAAACACCTCCAGCGCTCCCTCGCGAACCACGGCCAGCTGCATCCCGTCCTCGCTCAGCGCAAAGTTCTCTCCGGTCTTCATCGCCGGAAAGCAGTCGATCTTGCCCACCAGGTCGCCGCTCGCCGTCTGGTACACGCGCACCTCCTGCCGATCCACCGGCGTCGGCTGCGGCGGCGCAACCATCCCCGGCAACGAGGGCGTCGGCACACTCACCGGGTCCGACACCTTCCGGCTCACCGCAAACCGTCCCGCCGCCGACGCATACGCAAACACCGGCGGCCCAAAGTCCCCGAAGTCTTCCTCCCACGTCTCCTGCGCGTCCAGCCCATACGACGCCATCCGCACCCGGTCATCGGACCCCCGGCACGTCATCGCCACAAACTCGCTGTGGCTCACCATCTCCAGCCGAGGCGTGCAGCTGCTCTGCAACGTCCCCACCCGCGCCGTCTTCCCTCGCATATCGTCGAACATTATCGTCCACGCGTTGTTCCCCGTCGGCGTCGGCCACAGGTAGCCCCGCGAATCGATCGGCAGATAGAACGCCTGCGGCGATCGCACATTGCCCACCGGTGTCACCGTCAGCGGTGCCGCCTGGCTCCCGTCCCCGCTCAGCCGATAGAAGTCCAGCAGCGTCGTCACCGGCTGCTGCATCGGATCATCGCCCAGCTCCGTCGGGCTCTGCGCCGCCTTCACCTGCGACTCCAGCGTCAGCAGCCCGCCGTCCTCGCTCACAAACAGTGCGCTCGGCCTCCCCGGCCGCCACGAAAACACCGACCGCATCAGCGGATGCGCGCTCCCCAGGTTCGCTCCCGGCGTCATCAACGACAGCGTGTTTCCAATCCGCACCAGAAACCGTCCCCGCCCCAGCGACCACAGGTACCGCCCGTGGTCGTGCATATGCCACTCGTCCCGAGCCATCACCTTCCCGCTCGGCAGCTCCAGCACCTCCGCCGCCACCAGCCGGTCGTCATCGTCCTTCGGATCGTTCTCCAGCCGAGGCACCAGGCCCCGCTCCCCATAGGTCAGCAGCAGGTGCTTCGCATCCAGAAAGTTCACCGTCAGCATCGACGCGCCCGCGTCCAGAAAGTTCTGCGACACTGCCGGCACTCCCAGTGTCTCCAGCGTCAGCTTCACCGCCGGCCCGCCCTGCCTCTGCCCCGCATCCCCCCACGCCGCCTGCACGCCGCCCAGCAGACACACCGCCGCCACCCCGGCCGCTCTGCGCATCCGCTGCGCCAGCCTCTGTTGATCCCGTCGAATCCATCTCCGTGGAACCAGCATCCTCTACCCCGCGTACACTACTCTTTCACAGTCACCCTTTGCCGAGCCAGCCCGTACCCGCACGCCGCCGCTGTCTCCTCAAAACCCAACCCCGGAGCTTTCATGAAACTGTCCCGCCTCTGTACTCTCGCTGCCTGCGCTCTGCCTCTCGCGCTCGCCGCCCAGTCCCCCGCCACACCCCACTACGTCCCCTCCCCGGCGTTTGACACCGCCGCCATCGACGCCCACGCCGACCCCTGCAACGACTTCTACAAGTTCGCCTGCGGCAACTTCGCCGCCCAGCATCCCATCCCCGCCGACCAGACCGCCGTCGACCAGTTCTATCTCCTCTACAACGTCAACACCCAGGAACTCGACGGCATCCTCAAAAAGTTCGCCGCCGACTCACCCTCCCGCACCCCCAGCGAGCAGAAGATCGGCGACGACTACGCCGCCTGCATGGACACCTCCCTGATCGACAAGCGCGGCCTCGGCCCCATCCAGCCCCTCCTCGACGAGATTGACAAGGTCAACAAGCCCGGCCTCACCTACCTCACCGGCGAGCTCCAGCGCCTCGGCGTCAACCTCTTCTTCTCCTTCGGCGAGCAGCAGGACTTCAAGGACGCCTCCAAGCAGGTCGCCACCTTCGACCAGGGCGGCCTCGGCCTCCCCGAGCGCGACTACTACACCCGCACCGGCGACAAGGACAAGCAGATCCGCCAGCAGTACGTCGAGCACCTCACCAAAATGCTCACCCTCGCCGGCGACACCCCGCAGAAGGCCCTCCTCGAAGCCAACAACATCCTCGCCTTCGAGACCAAACTCGCCGTCGCCTCCATGACCAACACCGAGCGCCGCGACCCCATCGCCGTCTACCATCCGCAGACCCTCGCCGACTTCGAAGCCGCCATCAAGCCCGTCGACATCAAGCCCTTCCTCACCGGCGTGCGCGCGCCCTCGGCCCTCCCCGGCCCTCTCGGTCCCGACTCCGTCATCGACGGCAACCCGAAGTTCTTCCCCGCCCTCGTCGCCGCCGTCCGCGACACCGACATCGACACCCTTCGCGCCTATCTTCGCGTCCACCTCCTCGACAACTACGCCGCCGACCTGCCCACCGCCTTCGACGACGAAAACTTTCACTTCTTCGGCACCCAGCTCGAAGGCCAGCCCCAGCAGCGGCCCCGCTGGAAGCGCTGCTCCTCCGCCGTCGACAGCGCTCTCGGCGAGGCCCTCGGACAGGTCTACGTCCAGCAGTACTTCCCCGCCTCCAGCAAGACCGAAACCCTGCAGATGGTCCACGACATCGAGTCCGCCATGGACGCTGACATCGACACCCTGCAATGGATGAGCCCCGCCACCCGCATCAAGGCCAAGGACAAGCTCCACGCCGTCGCCGACAAGATCGGCTACCCCGACCACTGGCGCGACTACAGCAAGCTCGACATCGTCCGCGGCGACGCTCTCGGCAACGCCGAACGCGCCACCGCCTTCGAGAACGACCGCGAGCTCAACAAGATCGGCAAGCCCGTCGACAAGCTCGAATGGGGCATGACGCCGCCCACCGTCAACGCCTACTACAACCCCTCCATGAACGACATCAACTTCCCCGCCGGCATCCTCCAGCCCGCCTTCTTTGACCCCTCCGCCGGGCTCGCCGTCAACTACGGCCACGCCGGCGCCGTCATCGGCCACGAACTCACCCACGGCTTCGACGACGAGGGCGCGAAGTTCGACGGCGCGGGCAACCTCTCCGACTGGTGGACCCCCGCCGACAAGACCAACTTCGAAGCCCGCACCGGCTGCCTCGTCAAGGAGTACGGCAGCTTCACCGCCGTCGAGCCATCGTCGCCCCAGGCCAGGGACGCCGTCATGGTCAACGGTCAACTCACCCTCGGCGAAAACACCGCAGACAACGGCGGACTCGTCCTCGCCTACATGGCCTACCTCGCCCGCGCGAAGAAGGAAGGCGTAGACATCATGCAGAAGGTCGGCGGCTACACCGGCCCGCAGCAGTTCTACATCGCCTTCGCGCAGAACTGGTGCGAAAACTCCCGCCCCGAGGCCACCCGCGCACAGGTCCTCACCGACCCCCACTCCCCCGACCACTTCCGTGCCAACGGCGCCATCGTCAACCAGCCCGGATTCGCCGACGCCTTCGGCTGCAAGAAGGGCAGCCCGATGGTCCCCGCCGATAGCTGCCGCGTCTGGTAAACGCCCTCCAACCGGCCCCCCATCTCGTCGTCGAGATGGGGGGCTTTTCTCTGCACCCACGGCGCTGCCACCCTCTCTGGCAAAGAGCAGTACGGCAACATCCTCCATGGACTCTCTGCACGACGTACTCTTGTTTGTCATTCCCGTTCTTGTTTGTCATTCCATCCATTTTTTTGTTTGTCATTCCCGGAGGGAATCTGCGTCTTGCCAGACAGGGCGAGCATTTCACGGGAGCCGAGGCGCATCTCTCTGCTCACCACTCGGCGGCATATAATCAAGGCGGCACCGCTCCAACAATCAGACCACCACACAGGGGCACACCAAACCCCGTAAGTCCGACCTTAACTCTAATTTCCTGAAGACTTTACCCCCAAAAGTACGGGGAGGGTACCTCGCACTCCACATGACTCAAAACCAGCCCCAGAACCGCACCCTCGGCTTCCTCGCCGCCGCCCTGGCCTCCAGCCTCTGGGGCTGCGGCTTCTTCTTTGGCAAGATCGCGCTGGCCGAGATGAGCGTCGGTTCCATGGTCTTCTACCGGTTCTTCTTCGCCGCGCTCGGCCTGCTGCCCATCGTCGTCACGCACCGCCCGAACCTCAAGCCGTCCGAGTGGCGAACCCTCGCTCTGGCCTCGCTGCTTGGCGTGCCGCTGCAGTTCCTGCTCCAGTTCCGCGGCCTGTCGCTCACCACCGTCTCGCACGCCAGCCTGATGGTCGGCACCATGCCGGTCATCCTCGCCCTCGGCGCTGTCGTGCTCATGCACGAGCGGCTGGACGCCATCGGCTGGATCGCGCTGACCGCCTCCACCGTCGGTGCCGCGCTCATCGCCCTCGGCGCACACCACAAGCCCGGCACCGGCGGCCCCACCCTGCAGGGCGACCTGCTCGTCGTCGTCTCGCTCGCCATCGCGCTCTTCTGGATCCTGCTCAACAAGCGCCTCATGCAGACCCACAACCACCTCGTCGTCACCGCCTACGGCGTGCTGCTCGGAACCCTGATGCTCGCCGTCTGGGTACCGCTCGCCTGGGGCCCGCCGCCGATCCACGGCGTCAGTCTCAAGGCATGGCTCGCGCTCATCGGCAGCGGCCTGCTCTGCACCGCCGCCACCACGCTGCTGTGGAACTGGGGCATGACCCAGGTGCCCGCCTCCCAGGCCGGCATCCTGCTCAACATGGAACCGCTCATCGGCTCACTGCTCGGCATCTTCGTCCTGCATGAGCACCTCGGCGGCCTCGCCTGGCTCGGCGGCGGACTCATCCTCGTCGCCGCCGTGGTCCTCACCACCCGCCAGCCCGACAACCATCTCGCCGAAACACTCCTCGCCGAAGCCTGACCGATTTCTACTCGCATCCTCACACAAAGCTGGTACTATCCGTTGCGTATCCCGGCCCACCTCTGTACCTCATCCAACACTGGAGAACCCTCTATGTTCAAGGCACGTTTCGTCCTTCCCACCCTCGCAGCCGCTCTTCTCTGCTCCGCTGCAGCACTCGCACAGGCCCCTGCAGGCGCGCCCGCCGGCTCCACCGCCACCTGCAAGGACGGCACCTACTTCTCCGGCCCCACCAAGTCCGGCGCCTGCCGCGGCCACAAGGGCATCGCCTCCTGGTATGGCCCTGCCGCTGCGGCCAAGACCTCGGCCAAGCCCGCTGCCGCGGCTCCGGCAGCCAAGGCAGCCCCTGCTGCCGCTCCGGCTCCGGCGGCTGCACCGGCTGCCGCCGCCAAGCCCGCCGCCAAATCGATGCCCGCTCCCTCCGCAGCGGCTGCTGCCGGCGGTGGTCCTGGCATGGTCTGGGTCAACACCTCCACCAAGGTCTACCACTGCCCCGCCGACCGCTACTACGGCAAGACCAAGGCCGGCAAGTACCTCTCCGAGTCAGCCGCACAGGCCGAAGGCGACAAGCCCGATGCCGGCAAAAAGTGCTTCTAACCAAAACCGTTCCCTCTCAGGTGTAGTCGCCAGCAATCTTCACGATTTGTCATTCCGCAGCGAAGCGGAGGAATCTGCATCCTGGGCGGCGACGATATCTGGCGGAGAGGCGCTATAACCAAAACCGTTCAACACCAAACATTGAAGGCAGTCTCCTCGGAGACTGCCTTCAATGTTTCTCTCTCGATACGCTGCTACACCGGCGTAATGATCCCGCCCACAGGCAGCGACGTCGGCAGCGTCCCCGGCCGCTTGAGCCGCATCGCCTCAGCGGTCATATCGGTGTACTTCAATCCTGCGCCGGTGTTGAACAGCACCACACGCTCACCGCGCCGGATCTCGCCGCTCGCCAGCAGCGAGTCGTACGCAGCCGTAGCCGCCGCTCCCTCCGGCGATAAAAAGATGCCTTCTTCCTTCGCCCAATCCAGAATCGACGCCAGGATCGCCGCATCGTCCGAGCTGACCGCGCGGCCGCCCGACGCCCGCACAATCTCCAGGATGATCGCATCGCCGTAGGGCTTCGGCACCCGCAGCCCGGCTGCAAACGTCGCCGCATTCGCAAAGAACTCGCTGCTCTCCTTGCCTGCCTCAAACGCTGTCGTCACCGGCGCACAACCTGCGGCCTGCAGCGCATACATCCGCGGCCGCTTGCCGCTCACCCAGCCCATCTGCTCCATCTCCTCGAACGCCTTCCACATCCCGATCAGCCCGACTCCGCCGCCCGTCGGATAGAACACCGCATCCGGATACTCCCACCCAAGCTGCTCCACCAGCTCGTAGCCCATCGTCTTCTTGCCCTCCACGCGAAACGGCTCCTTCAGCGTGGAGATATCGAACCACACATCCTCTGCCGCCACGCCACTCTCGCGCTGCGCCTTGATGCGCTCTCCCACCATGCGCGCGCAGTCCGAGATCAGCCCATCGACCATCGTCACCTCAGCGCCATACACCACGCCCTCC
>JAJZFE010000398.1 GCA_021798655.1 Acidobacteriota bacterium
AGGCGACGTATCAGCAGACCACCAGGGCACAGGTGCCGGAGGACACGCAAAAGGCCGAGCTGGACCTGGCGCAGGCGCAGGCGAATCTCGACCTGAACAAGAGCATTGTGAACGGACGCAGGAAGCTGTTTCAGGAAGGCGCGATTCCGGGCCGCGATCTGGACACAGCGATGGCGGCACTGGTGCAGGCGCAGGCCGCATACGACACGGCGAGCAAGCACCTGCAGTCGGTGCAGAGCATCGGCCGCGCGGCAGCGAACAAGACCGCGGAGGGGCAGCTCGACTCTGCGAAGGGGCGCTATGAGGGAGCAGCCGCGATGCTGGGCTACGCTTCTCTGCGCAGTCCCATCAACGGCGTCGTGACGGATCGGCCGCTCTTCGCCGGCGAGACCGCGCAGGCCGGCACGCCGGTGATTACCGTGATGGACACATCTTCGTTGATTGCGAAGGTGCATCTTTCGCAAGCTGTAACGCAGCGCATGAAAGTCGGCGACCAGGCTACTGTGACTGTGCCCGGAATGGATGCTCCTGTGGAAGGCATGGTGTCGCTCATCAGCCCGGCACTCGATCCCGGCTCCACGACCGTCGAGGTGTGGGTACAGCTGAAGAACCCTGACGGCAAGCTGCGCGCCGGCACGGCGGTGCATCTGGCCATCGCGGGCCGCACCGTGCAGGACGCCATGCAGGTGCCGACGGAGGCGCTCGTTCCAGGCAAGGACGGCAGCGGACTCGCCGTGATGGTGATGGGAGCCGATGGAGCCGCGCACATGAAGCCGGTGGAGATTGGCATCCGGCTGCCGGACAAGGTGCAGATCCTCAGCGGCATCAGCGCCGCGGATGTCGTGATCGACTCCGGCGCCTACGGCATTGAAGACGGCACGAAGGTGAAGATCGGCGGCGCAGACGACGACAAGCCTGCAGCCGGCGAGGGAGAGAAGAACTGATGGCCGCGCACGAGCCTTCCCCCGCGAAGCCGTTCTGGCTGGCGCGCTCCAAGCAGATGATCTTCTTCTTTGCTGCGGTGCTGACCCTTGCCGGTCTGTGGTCCGCGCTGCAGGTGCCGATCTCCGTCTTCCCGGAGACCAACTTTCCCCGTGTAGTCATTGGCGTGGACAACGGCGTGATGCCGGTGGAGCAGATGGAGGTGACCATCACCAAACCCATCGAGAGCGCTGTGAACAGCGTTCCGGGGCTGGTGACGGTACGTTCGACCACGAGCCGCGGCTCTGCCGAAGTGAGCCTGTTCTTCGACTGGTCGGTGGACATGTTTCGAACGCTGCAGCTGGTCAATGCCGCGCTGAGCACCGTGCAGCAGAGCCTGCCCGCAACGGCGAAGATCACTGCGAATCGACTGACGTTTGCTACGTTTCCGATCCTGGGGTACAGCCTTACCTCGACGACGCTGCCGCAGACGAAGCTGTGGGAGCTTGCGACTTATGACCTCGCGCCGCCGCTCAATCGCGTCGCCGGCGTGAGCACCGTAACGGTGCAGGGCGGCAAGGTGCCGGAGTTTCATGTAGTGCCGAACCTCGCCAAACTGCAGGCTGCAGGCGTAACGATTCTCGATATTGCTAACGCGATTCAGGCATCGAACATCGTCGATTCGCCGGGCCTCTATGAGGAGAATCATCAACTGGTGCTGGGGTTGGTGGGCGCGCAGGTGCATGATATCGACGGCTTGCGGCAGCTGGTCGTAAAGACCACGGCCAACGGCGCGGCGGTGCGCGTGGGCGACGTGGCGCAGGTGGTCGATGGCGTGGAGCCGGTGTACACCGTGGTGACGGCCGACAGCCAGCCCGCAGTGTTGCTTAACATCACGCGTCAGCCCTCGGGCAACACCGTCGCAGTGGCCGATGGCGTCGCCGCAGAGATTGCGCAACTGCAGAAGAAGCTGCCTGCGGGCGTGACGCTGAAGCCCTACTACGACCAGTCGCTGCTGGTGCGCGAAAGCATCCGCAGCGTGCGCGACGCCATCCTCATCGGGCTCGCTCTCGCGTGCGTGATCCTGTTTGTGTTCCTGCATGACTGGCGCTCGTCGTTGATTGCAGGACTGGTGATTCCGGTCACGGTCGCGGTCACGGTGTTGTTCATGTGGATCCTCGGCGAGAGCTTCAATCTGATGACGCTCGGCGGTCTCGCTGCAGCCATCGGCCTGGTGATCGACGATGCGATCGTGGTGGTGGAGAACATCGTGCTGCATCGCGATGCCGGCGAAGACCGCGTCGAAGCTGTGCGCAAGGCGATTCACGAGATCTCGCATCCGCTCATCGGCTCCACGATTACGCCGGTGGTGGTGTTTCTGCCGCTGATCGCGGTCTCGGGTGTGACGGGCAGCTTCTTCCGTGCGCTGGCGATTACGATGACGGTGTCGCTGCTGACGTCGCTGGTGCTCGCGCTGACGTGGACGCCGAGTCTGGGCCTCGTGTTGCTGAAGCCGCATACCGAAGAAGAGAAGGCGAGCGCACCGAAGACGGAGGACGGGCATCCTGCTCCAGGGCCTCTGCTCGGCCGCGTGATGCACTGGCACAAGAATGCGCTGGAGTGGTCGCTGCGCAAGCCATTGTTCCTCGGGCTCATCTGCCTGGCGCTGGTGGGTGGCACGTATCTTGTGTACAACTCACTCGGCTCTGACCTGCTGCCGGAGATGGATGAGGGTGGCTTCATCCTCGACTACATCATGCCCGCAGGCAGCTCGCTGGCTGAGACCAACCGCGTGCTGGACCACGTGCAGAGGATCCTGAGCGCAACGCCGGAGGTGGAGAGCACGTCGCGTCGCACTGGCCTGCAGATGGGGTTGGCCGCCGTGACCGAAGCGAACACAGGTGACATCACCGTGAAGCTGAAGTCGGATCGGTCGCGCGGCATCGAC
This sequence comes from Acidobacteriota bacterium, assembly GCA_021798655.1. Next base: position 2,870 of record JAJZFE010000398.1, read on the forward strand.
GAGGTGATGAACGAGATTCGCGACAAGGTTCACTCCACTGAGCCGGAGCTGGACATCGAGTTCACGCAGGTGCTGCAGGACATGATCGGCGATTTGTCCAACGCGCCAGAGCCGATCCAGATCAAGCTGTTCTGCAGCGATACCAAGTTGCTGTATCAACTGGGGCCGCGCATCGGTGCGGCGATCAGCAAGGTGCACGGCGTAGTGGACGTGCAGAACGGCGTGGAGAACACCATCAGCGGACCCGCCACGAACTTCCAGGTAGACCCGGTCGTGGCTGCAAGACTCGGCTTTACGCCGACCGAGGTGGCCGAGGACGCAACCTCAATCCTCGACGGCGTCACGCCGAACGACCCGCTGATTGCAAACGGCAAGCCCTACACCATCCGCGTTCGGCTCGGCGATGACACGCGTACGTCGCTCGACTCCATTAGGAACACCGTCTTCAACAGCAGCAGCGGTCACACTGCCACGCTCGGCTCCATGACGGCGATTACACAGCTGCCGCCGCAGAACGAGATTCGTCGCGAAAACCTGCAGCAGGATGTGGTCGTCACAGGCCGGCTGGAGGGCGCGGACCTCGGTACTGGAGTGGCGCAGGTACAGGCGGTCATCGACTCCATGCACCTGCCTCCGAACGTGCGTGTCGAGTATGGCGGCACCTACCAGGAGCAGCAGAAGTCGTTCTCTGAACTGCTGCATGTGCTGTTGCTCGCACTGCTGCTGGTCTTCGGCGTGTTGCTGACGGAGTTCCGCAACCTGTCGGCTCCGGTGGCGATTCTTACCTCGTCGGTGCTGTCGATTGGTGGTGTGGTGTTTGCGCTGCTTATCACAGGCGTTACGTTCAACGTGGCCTCATTCATGGGCCTCATCATGGTGATCGGCATCGTTGCGAAGAACGGCATTCTACTGCTAGATGCTGATGAGCGGTTCCGTGCCGACGGCTGCAACGCACGCGAGGCGATGCTGATGGCCGCGCAGCGCAGGCTGCGTCCCATCCTGATGACGGCGGTGGCCGCAGTGTGCGGCATGTTGCCGCTGGCCTTCGCTTTCGGTGCCGGCTCGCAGATGCTACAACCGCTTGCAATTGCCGTCATCGGCGGCCTGATCATCTCGATGTTCCTCAGCCTGGTGGTCACGCCGATCATCTACTACTTGCTCACGCGCAACCGTCATGAACAGGACACGGTGGATCCGCTCGCCGTCTAGTTCGGAGCGGCTTCGTTCAGAGCCGAATCATTCTCTGCCGCCAGCGGCAGAACTACCTCAACCCGCGTGCCCTGGCCAAGGGCACTGCGGATCGTAATCACGCCGCCACTGCGATCCGCGATGCCTTTGCATATGGCCAGCCCGAGGCCGACGCCGCCGTTGTTGCGGCTGCGCGAGTCGTCCGCACGGTAGAAGCGTTCGAAGACATGGGGCAGGGCATCGGGTGCGATGCCTTCGCCCTCGTCTGCAAATGTGAGGATGGCTGTGGTCGTGTCGCGCTGCAGAGTTACTGTAATCGCGCGTCCAGGACCGCTGTGTTGCAGCGCATTCATCAGCAGGTTGGAACAGAGAACGTCCGCCTCATCGGGTGCGATTCGTACTGCAAGCTGCGTCAACGAAGGCAGGAGCAGTGGAACGCCGCGCAGCTGCAGTGCGGGCTGCAGCCTTTCTGCAACGGCGCCCAACGTGCTGCACAGATCTGCGGCGGCTCGCACGTCGGGCGGCGCCTGCTCCAGACGCGCGAGCGCCAGCATTCGGTTGGTAAGGTCTTCCATGCGCTCGGTGTCGAGCAGCAGGCCTTCGATCGCGATCGTGTACTCGTCGCTGGTGCGCTGGCGGAGTGTCAGCAGTTGCAGGCTCGACTTCAGTACGGCGATCGAGGTCTTCAGCTCGTGCGCGGCGTCGCCGGTGAACTGCCGCTGCCGTTCAAAGGACTGCCGCAGGCCCAGCAGCAGCGCCTGAATCGAGCTGGCAATCGGTTGCAGTTCGCGCGTGCTGAGCGCCTGTTGCGGCGGCGCAAACTCCCACGCCGACGTGGACACGCGCGCGGCTCTGTCTGCCAGCTCGCGCAACGGCGACAGGCTGCGCCGGAGAAACCACGCCATCACAACGCCTGTGAGAAGCAGCAGTAGTGCACCCGCGATCACGTAGAAGCGCACCGCTTCTACCGCCTGATGCCACAGGTGCGCGGTTGAGGCCGCGTACAGCAAGGTCACTGGCCGCCGAATGCCGCCGTTCTCATCGCGGTCGATCACGCGGATGCCGGGCTTGCGCAGGCCCCTATAGTACTTCCCCTCCACCTTGAAGTTGAAGTAGCCGTCGGCGGTGTGCGACGAAAGCTCGTTGAGCAGAGCGGTCGAGCTGCCCGGAGAGCGCCCGACCACGCGGCCCGAGTCCATGATGACCTCATAGGCATCCTGCGGCGGAAGCGAGAGCTCGGTCTCGTCCACCACGACATTGTCGTTGGGATCCTCGGCGTCCTGCACGGCTCCCAGCAGCGAGTCGGCGCGGCCGCTCAGCATGATGTCGAAGGCGCGGCGGCGGTCGCTCACCTCATGCGCGATGGCGACGAAGGAGAGCAGCGCCGCGCACAGCAACTCCGCTGCGAGGACGCCCACTGTAAGTGTTCGGCTGAGCGAGCGGGTCTTCATGCGTCGCCGTCCGGGAACGACAGGCGGTAGCCGCGGCCGCGAACGGTCTCCACCACGGCCTGCTCGCCGGTGGTGCGCAGCTTCTTGCGCAGGTTGGACACATGCGCCTCAATCACGTTGGAGTGGTGCTCCCAGCGATAGTCGTAGAGGTGTTCGAGCAGCTCGCGTTTGGACACGATGGCACGCGGCCGAAACATCAGATACTCCAGGATGCGGTACTCCGTTGGCGACAGGTCGATGAACTCACCATCGCCGCGCACAGTCTGCTCAACGGAGTTCAGCGTGAGCTGTCCGACGGTGATGATGGTGTTGGCCACGCCCTTGCCGCGTCGGATCAGTGCCTTGCCGCGTGCCAGCAGTTCGCCGAGATCGAACGGTTTGGTCAGGTAGTCATCTGCGCCGGCGTTGAGCAACTCCACCACATGCGTCCGTTCGTCGCGTGCGGTGAGCACCAGGATAGGAGTCGCATCGCCGCGTGCCCGCAGCCGTCGTACGATCGACAGCCCGTTTGCACCGGGCAACATCAGGTCCAGCAGCACCAGATCGTAGTGGCCGGACTCTGCCAGCGAAAGCCCATCGATGCCGTCGTGCGCGCAGTCCACAGCTGAGCCGTAGCGATCGCGAAAAGCAGCGGCTACGTTTTCTGCGAGTCGAACTTCGTCTTCGATGATGAGTATGCGCATGGAGTGAGTCGACAGGCGGTGCGGCATTGCACACGGGAATGCACACAGTGAGATGTTTGGATTCCAGCGGGAGTCCAACACCTACGATGCTAAATCCTCCAGCACAACGCTGCAATGAAAACTAAGAGCGCGACGGTTCGCAGAGCAGGCCCACACCAGAATGTTGTTCGTCGTGGGTGCACCTTCACTTGATCGCAATCGCTCGCGCCACGGACGGCCCGAATCAAAACATCACTCCGGTCGCTGGTGTCTTCTACTTTGACGCGCAGGCGGAAGCATCGCGCAGCCCCATCCAACGAAACACGCTCATGGCAGGACACCAGTTCGTAAGGGCAGACTGCAGCAGATTCAGACCAACAAAGGCCGTGAGCAGCAGCCAGTATGGTGATACCCAGTGAGCCATTGCGAGGGATGCCAGAACCATCACCCCAGCGAGCATTCGTACTGCGACTTCGACCGTCATTGTTGCCTCCATTGTTGTTGCAAGTTGTTGTCCTACTGCATCGGCATAAAGTGATATTCTTGTGGTATGAGCGAAATCATCCTCTCAGGTCGAACTCTGGAACTGGTGGCCCGGCGCTTTCGCTATCTGGGCGAGCCGTTTCGGCTTCGCATCCTGCAGTCGTTGTCGAAGGCCGAAAAGACCGTGACGGAACTGGTTGCCGACCTCGAAGCGAATCAGCCCAACGTTTCCAAGCACCTCAACCTTCTGTTGGAAGGTGGTCTGGTCGCGCGCAGGAAACAGGGAACCACCAGCGTCTATTCGATTGCTGATCCGTTGATCTTCAACCTGTGCGACCTCGTTTGCAAAAGCGTGATGGCGAGATCGAAGGGCGAACTCGCAGCCCTTGAAGCCGGCCAGCGCCGCCGTCGCGCATCCCGGGCCTGAGGGGTCTTTCCACGAAAGTGTCATATCGAGCATTAATCCTCATTAACACTATATCACCATGTAGTGATATAGTGTGAATGAGGCATAAGTATGAACACTCTTCACAAGCTGGTTCGTACCTTCTTCGTAGTCTCTAGCCTGGCGTTCGGAAGTACAGCGCCAGGGCAAGGCCAGGCTGCGTCTACCCTGACGTTGGTGCAGGCGGTTGCAGCGGCCGAAAAGCACCATCCG
>JAJZFE010000409.1 GCA_021798655.1 Acidobacteriota bacterium
TGCCGCGCTGCGGCATGGCTGGACGGCAAGGAAAGCACTTGGAGATGTAGTCGAGAGTTATGGCAAACGTTTATGACCTGATCGTGATTGGTTCCGGCCCTGCAGGGCAGCGCGCGGCGATTTATGGCGCGAAGATGGGCAAGAAGGTGGCGCTGGTGGAGATGCGCGAGGTGGTGGGCGGCGCGTGCATCAATACCGGGACGATCCCGTCAAAGACGATGCGCGAAGCGGTACTGCATCTGTCGGGGTATAACTACAAGTCGATCTATGGGATGAACTACCGGGTGAAGGAAAAGATCACGATGGCGGACCTGGCGTTCCGGGTGCAGCATGTGATCAAGACCGAGATCGATGTGACGGAGGCGCAGCTGTCGCGGAACAACATCGAGATGCTGGTGGGTGTGGCGAGCTTTGAAGACGCGACGCATGTGAAGGTGACGAATACGAAGGGCTCGACCGTGTACGAGGCGGCGAACGTGCTGATTGCGACGGGGACCAAGCCGGCGACCAGCGCGAAGGTGCCGATCAACGGGACGTCGATTGTGAACAGCGACCTGGTGCTGAACCTGCCGACGCTGCCGAAGACGATGATTATTGTGGGCGGCGGCGTGATAGGGGTGGAGTACTGCTGCATGTTTGCGGCGCTGGGCGTGCGGGTGACGCTGATTGAGCGGCGGCCGCGGCTGCTGGAGTTTGCCGACCAGGAGATTGTGGAGGCGCTGAGCTATCACCTGCGCGATGCACGCGTGACGATGCGGCTGAACGAAGAGGTGGAGTCGGTCGAAGAGAGCGAAGGGCTGGTGGTGGCCAACCTGGAGAGCAAGAAGAAGCTGCAGGGCGATGCGCTGCTGTATGCGGTGGGCCGGCAGGGCAATGTGGACGAGCTGAACCTGGGGAACGCAGGGATTGAGGCGGACTCGCGCGGACGCATTCCGGTGGACAAGGACTTCCGGACGAAGAATCCGAATGTGTTTGCGGTGGGCGATGTGATCGGGTTCCCGTCGCTGGCGAGCGTGAGCATGGAGCAGGGCCGGATTGCGGCGGCGCGGGCGTTTGGCGACAACAGCATTGTGAGCAACCCGAGCTTCTATCCGTATGGGATCTATACGATTCCCGAGATCAGCTTCATCGGCAAGACGGAGGAGCAGCTGACGGAGGAAGACGTGCCGTACGAGGTGGGCGTGGCCTACTACCGCGAGATTGCGCGCGGGCAGATTCGCGGCGACACGACGGGGCGGCTGAAGATCATCTTCCATCGCGAGACGCACTCGCTGCTGGGGGTGCATATTATCGGCGAAGGCGCGAGCGAGCTGCTGCACATTGGGCAGGCGGTGATGGCGCTGGGCGGGAAGCTGGAGTACTTTGTGGAGACGGTGTTCAACTATCCGACGCTGGCCGAGTGCTACAAGGTGGCGGCGTTCAATGGATTGAACCGCGTGAGCAAGCTGGATTGAGTAGGCAGTGATTGAGTGGGCTTGGCCGGAGGTTCAGGATTCGCGGCGGTCGGAAATGCGGGGGTCTCTCCGCTACGGCTGCAAAGGCGCAGCCTCCGGTCGAGATGACAAGGGTATGAGAGCGTGGTGGCAGCAAGGCAAGCGGTTGACGATGGTGTACTGAGCAGGCTAGTGTCTTGAGTTCTATACGGGTTGGCGCAGGCGCTGGTGCCTGAGATGCCGATGCGGCAAGGGATTCGAGAGGGTGAGCCAGATGGGTGCAGCAGTGAGCGAGGCGATGCCAGGGATGGAAGAGACAGCAACGAACGGAACAGGCACGAGCGGTGCGACGACGATGATCGGCGTAGTGATGGCCGAGCGGCTGTATGCGGGGCTGATTGTGGATCACCAGCTGGTGGGTGAGCTGAAGAGCCTGCCGCCGGCGAGTGTGCAGCTGGGAGCGGATGAAGACAACTCGATGGTGGAGATGCCGACGGCCGAGGTGATCGAGTCGATCTGCAGGCTGGTGGTGGATGTGGCGAAGGGCCGGGAGGGAGCGATCCTGGCGGTGGGTGTGGCGGTGCCGGGGTTGATTCGGAATGGCGTGGTGGAAGAGGCTCCGAACCTGCCGCAGCTGAAGGGTGCGCGGGTGGAGGCGAAGCTGACCGAGGCGCTGGCCGCGCACGGGATTGTGACCAAGGTGGATGTGGTGAACGATGCCGACGCGGTGGCCGCGGGGCTGGCCAGCAAGCATGGCAAGCTGGACCACTTTCTGCGCGTGTGGACGCTGGGGACGGGGATCGGGTTTGGGACGTATCCGTTTGCCGAGGGTGTGTGGGAGAACGGGCACACGGTGGTGACGCTGGACGAGAAGGAGAACTTCTGCGGCTGCGGCGGACGCGGGCACCTGGAAGGGATTATGGGGCACCGGTCGATGCGGCTGCGGTTCCTGGACATGGAGCCGGAAGAGGTGTTTGCAGCGGCGAACCGGAGAGAGCCGGATGCGCGGTGCCTGGAGTTCAAGAAGCTGTGGCACAGGGCGCTGGCGGCGGCGACGGCGAGCAGCATCCACTCGCGCGGGCCGGGGCGGTTCTTTCTGACGGGGTACAACGTGCGGTTTCTGGACCTGAACATGCTGAAGGACTATCTGCACCAGATGGTGAAGATGAGCCCGCTGCAGAGCTACATGCTGGAGGTGGTGGAGGACAGCGATGCGACGCGGGTGCTGGGAGCGGCGGTGGCGGCGGAGCAGGCGGTGGGGCGGTAGTACCGTACAGTGGTACACTGGGGCAGTGAATGATTGAGAGCTGGCGGGATGCGTGGCTGCGGGAGTTTTTTGTCCACGACACGTTCTCAAAACGTTTGCCTGCGGATTTGCGCGACAGGGTCTTTCGCAAGCTGCAGATGATCGACGATGCGATGTGCGACGGCGATCTTCGTGTGCCGATGAGCAACCACTTCGAGCGCCTGAGTGGTCGCATGGAAGGATTCTGTTCTGTCCGAGTGAACGAGCTCTGGCGGCTGATCTTTCGTTGGGACGGAAGCCATGCGCGAGAGATCTATCTGGATGACCACTCGTATCGGTAGGAAGGAAGTTGAGGGATGATACTGACGAAGAGGAAGCCTGTTTCAGTTGGGACGATTCTGGTGGAGGAGTTTCTGGAGCCGCTGGAGCTGACGCAGAGCGAGTTTGCGGTGCAGTCGGGTTTGCCGCGCAAGCATGTGAATGAACTGTGCCGTGATCGCAGGACGGTGACTGCGGATACGGCACTGATTCTGGCGCGAGTGTTTGGGAACTCCGCTGATTTCTGGTTGAACACACAGCGACGGACTGACCTTTGGGAGGCGTTGAATACTCCGAAGCGGGCGGAGCGTATTGCGCGTGCGACTCCGCTGGCTGTGAAGTCGAAGCGTGCGACTGCGGCTTAACGCTGGCAGGTGGGGCAGTAGATGGTGGTGCGGCCGGCGAGGGTGAGCTTACGGAGCGGGGCTTGGCAGTCGAGGCAGAGCTGGCCGGCGCGGCTGTAGACCTTGTGTTCGAGCTGGAAGAAGCCGCGGATGCCGTCGGCGTCGACGTAGTCGGAGACGGAGGAGCCACCGAGCTGGATGGCGTGGGCGAGGACCTGTTGCAGGGCGGCGTGGAGGCGGTGGAGTTCCGCGCGGGTGAGCCGTCCGGCTGATTTCCGGGGGCGGATGCCGGCGCGGAAGAGGCTCTCGTCGGCGTAGATGTTGCCGACGCCGTGGAGGATGGACTGGTTGAGGAGCGCGGGTTTGATGGCGAGCTTGCGGCCGCGGAAGAGGGCGGCGAAGTCGTCGGCGGAGATGGTGGTGGGCTCGGCGCCTGGCCCGAGGTAGGGCTGGCTGGCGAGGGAGAGGCGGCCGAAGCGGCGAGGGTCGACGAAGCGGAGCTCGCGCGTGTCGGCTAGGGAGAGCACGAGGTGGGTGTGCGGGGGGAGGGGGACTTCGGGCTGCGAGACGAGCAGGCGGCCGGTCATGCCGAGGTGGATGAGCAGCTGCGCGGGTTGGCGGCGTGGGGCGGTGAGGTCGGCGACGATGGTCTTGCCGACGCGGTGGACGCGGTCGATGCGTGCGCCGGTGAGTGCGGCGATGAGGTCGGGTTCGGGGGACTTGAAGGTCTGCGGCTTGCCGCTGGTCCAGACGCGGAGGACGCGCTGGCCGGCGATGCGGGCGTGGACGCCGTTGGCGACGGTTTCGACTTCGGGGAGTTCGGGCATGGAGATAAAGATACGAGATATGAGATACGAGATGGGAGATGGGAGATGGGAGATGTGAGAGGCGAGGTCAGAGGGCGGGGTGTGCGGGCGTCAGGGCGGCGGCGCTAAGATGATGGCAGGTTGAGGTGGGAGCTTGGGTGACGAGTTGCACAGCGCGCCGGTGAGTCGGGAGCGGTCGGCGGTGAAGCGGCGGCTGGCGGCGGGGTTTGGGGTGAATGTGTTCAGCCGCGGGGTGGCGACGCTGATCCAGCTGGTGAGCGTGCCGATCTTTCTGCGTCACTGGGGGACGGACCTGTATGGGGAGTGGCTGCTGCTGAACTCGATTCCGAGCAACTTTGCGTTGAGCGATGTGGGGTTCGGGTCGACGGCGGGCAACGAGATGACGATGCTGATGGCGACGGGGCGGCAGGCGGAGGCGCTGGAGGTGTTCCAGAGCGTGCTGGCGTTGACGACGGCGGTGTCGTCGGTGCTGGGCGCGTTGTTCATGGCGGTGGTGTGGTTTGTGCCGTGGGGCAGGTGGCTGCATACGTACAGCATCTCGGCGCAGGACACGCGGGTGGTGATTCTGCTGCTGGTGTTGAGCACGCTGCTGAGTATGCAGGAGACGCTGTACCAGGCGGCGTTTCGGTGCGTGAGCAAGTATGTGTACGGCACGTTTTTGAAGAGCGTGATCCTGCTGCTGAGCTTTGCGGCGGTGAGCGGGGTGGTGCTGTTTGGCGGCGACGTGGTGCAGACGGCGTGGGCGTACTTTGGGGTGAATGCGGTGGGGACGCTGCTGCTGTGGGTGGCGCTGCGGCGCGAGGTGCCGTGGATCCGGTTCGGGTTTGAGCACGCGCGGCGGGCGACGCTGCGCCGGCTGCTGGGGCCGTCGGTGTCGTTTCTGGCGCTGCCGGTGGGGAACATCCTGAACATCCAGGGGATGCTGCTGGTGGTGGGTCATGTGCTGGGTCCGGTGGCGGTGGTGATCTTCTCCACGGCGCGGACGGTGAGCCGCGTGGCGGTGCAGTTTATGCAGATGATCAGCAACACGATCTGGCCGGAGCTATCGACGGCGGTGGGCGCGGGGGACTGGTCGCTGGCGCGGTCGATCCATCGGCGGGCGTGCCAGATTTCGCTGGCGTGCGGGCTGGCGATTGTGATGACGATGGCGGCGGTGGGGCCGTGGATATGGCGGCGGTGGACGCTGCACAGGTTTCCGACGGATTCGGTGCTGCTGGACCTGATGCTGCTGCTGGTGATCTTTTCGTCGCTGTGGATGACGAGCATTACGGCGCTGACGGCTACGAATCGGCATCAGCGGATTACGGTGGTGTACGTGCTGGCGACGGGTGGGTCGCTGGCGGGGGCGTGGGTGCTGGCGGGGCGGTTTGGGCTGCGCGGAGTGGCGGTGGCACTGATCGCGGGCGAGGCGTTGATTGCGGCGACGGTGCTGCGGGCGAGCCTGCGGTTCCTGGGCGATACGTTTGGCGGGTTTGTGCGGAGCCTCTTCAGCCTGCCGCGGCTGCGGCGCGGCGCTGTTGAGACGGTGGTGACGGAGTAAGGTTGGAAGAGGAGACGGCGATGAGCGAAGCGGCGGTGGCGGCGAATGTGGTGGCGTTTGCGGTGACGCAGATGCGGAAGACGGAGCGGGATATCCAGCGCTGCGTGGAGCAGCTTAGCGAAGAGCAGATGTGGTCGCGCGGGGGCGAGTGGGAGAACTCGGTGGGGAACCTGCTGCTGCACCTGGAGGGGAACATGCGGCAGTGGATTCTGCATGGCGTGGACGAGCAGCCGGATGTGCGGGAGCGGGATGCGGAGTTTGCGCTGGAGGCGCGGGGGAGCAAGGCTGAGGTGTGGCAGAGGTTTGCAGGGACGCTGGCGGAGTCGTGCGCGGTGATCGAGCGGGTGACGCCGGAGCGGCTGCTGGAGGTGATCGATCCGCAGCCGAATGGGACATGGCGGCACGCGACGGTGCTGGAGGCGATTCTGCTGGTGGAGGGGCACGTGCGGCAGCACATGGGGCAGATTGTGGTGCTGACCAAGCAGAGGGTGAGAAGGGATCTGGACTTGAGTATGCCGCGGCGGCGGTGATTGACGGGTGTGTGGTGTATGCCTACACTATACGCAGGCGGGACACGCAGAGATGATCAAGTCCTTCAAGCACAAAGGGCTGGAGAAGTTCTTCCGGACAGATTCAAAAGCGGGGATCATACCCAGTCACGCGAGACGGCTGGGTGAACAGCTTTTTGTTCTCCATCGAGCGACTGTGCCGCAGGATATGGCCTTTGATGGATGGGGGCTGCATCCACTGCATGGAAAGCTTGAAGGCCATTGGTCGGTAAAGGTCAATGGCAATTGGCGGATGACCTTTCGGATGGATGGTGGTCACGCCGAGGTTGTCGACTATCAGGACTATCACTGAAGTAAAGGAGCAAGGCGATGGTTATGTGTAATCCACCACATCCGGGCAGAATCGTTCGCGCAGCGATGGGGGAATCCATCACGATTACTGCCCTGGCAAAGCACCTTGGAACGACCCGGTCGCAAATCTCTATGATTTTGAACGGCCGCGCAGGGATTTCGCCGCTTATGGGCCTGAAGATGGACGAGGCTTTTGGTAAATCGCAGGGTTTCTTCGCTGGACTTCAGGCCGACTACGACCTGGCGCAGGCGCTGAAGGTGAAGCGGAAGAGAGTAGCCTGCTTACCGAAGGCTACGTTTCTGAATCAAGCAGCTTAGAGGAGTTTTCCTTCAGGTGTGGCTCTATAGATCGGGCCTCCGGCCCTCAGGCATTCACGGTGCGGCGGTTCGTAGGGCTTCGCCCTACGCTGGTATAGAACGGGCCTCTGGCCCTAAGGCCACACCTATGTGGAAACTGCTCTAGCTGCGTCGTTGCGTTCTTCGATGCTTACGAGGGGTTCGCCCTCGGTGGAGACGGTCAAGCCCTTTGCCGTTGCAAGCTCGCGGGGCGCGCTGGGCCGTTCGACCCTGATCAGAGTGGACAGTGTAAAATTAGGCATGGGCGCGAGTGACCTGGGAATCAGGTCGGCTGCGCGCACTTCCCCCCGAGCCTTATTCCCCGGAGCCAAGATTTCGTGAGCGAAACCACTGCTGTGTCTGCCAACGTCCGTCGTCCGTCTGCTGTGATTCTT
>JAJZFE010000405.1 GCA_021798655.1 Acidobacteriota bacterium
GCTGCTTGATGCCGGTGAAAAGGCGTTCGAACCAGTCGATCTTGAGGTCAGGATGGATGCCGCCCTGCATCAGCACGCCGGTGCCGCCCATCTCCACGGTCTCGCGGATCTTTTCGTGGATGGTGTCGAAGTCGAGCAGGTAGCCTTCGGCGGCGAGCTTGCCCTTCAGCGGCCGATAGAACGCGCAGAAGGTGCAATACTCCGTGCAGAAGTTGGTGTAGTTGATGTTGCGGTCGATGATGTAGCTGACCACGCCTTCGGGGTGGAGGCGGCGGCGCACCGCGTCGGCCTCCATGCCGATGCCGATCAGGTCATCCGAGGCGAGACAGTCGAGAGCTTGCTGGCGAGTAATGCCCATGCTGCAATTTTACGCCTGTTGCGGCGCAGGGGTTACGACGTGACGCAAAGTTCACGCGCGGCCTTGCGGGCGTCGCGAATGAGGTCGGGCACGCCGACGCCGCGATAGCCGTTGCCGAGCAGCGAGAGCCCGCCGAGTTGCGCGATGCGTTCGTCGAGTTGTGCGATGCGTTCGAGGTGGCCGACTTCGTATTGCGGCAGGCTGCGCGGCCAGCGGCGAACGGTGGTGAGCGCGGCGTCGAGCGCGGGCAGCGGGCCGAGGATCGTTGCAAGCTGCGTGTGTGCAGCGGCGGCGATGGCAGCGTCGGGTTGCGTGGTGAGCGCGTCGGCCGCGGTGCCACCGAAGAATGCGCGGAGGATGCGCGCGCCGGGCGGAACGCGGCAGGGATACTTCTGCTCGACGAAGGTGCTGGCGAGCAGCGTGGTCTGCGTGTTGCCGTGCGGGACGAGGAAGCCGAAGCCTGCGGGAGCGTGGATGTTCTGCGCCTGCTCGGCGGGGAAGGCCATCGCGACGAGGACGGCGGAGCTGGCGTCGGTGGGAATAAGCGCGGCGGCTGCGGCGTCGAGCGGCTGCAGCAGCGTGCGCGCGGCGTCCACCGGTGCGGCGATGAGGACGTGATGGAAGTGGCGCTTGGACTTGCCGTTCTTGACCTCGGTGGCGACGCGCAGGCACCACTGGCCGCGCTCACGTTTGAGCGAGAGCGCCGTGCGATGCAGGTGGATGCGCTCGGCCGGGAGTCTGGCGACGATGGCCTCGGCGAGCGTGCCCATGCCGTCGCGCAAGGTGGTGAACGCAGGCTGCGGAGGGCGTGGGCCGCGGTCGGCGGCTTTGGATTGCAGGGCTGCGATGAGCGAGCCGTGCTGCTGCTCCATCGCAACGAAGGCGGGCATCACAGCGCGCACGCTGAGCCGGTGTACGTCGCCGCCGAAGACGCCGGAGAGCAGCGGCGCGGCGATCTTGTCGAGCACCTCCTGCCCGAAGTGGCGGAGGACGAAGCTGGCGACGGACTCGTCTGTCCTGGGTGCAGCGGCGATGAGTGCCGCTGCGCTTGCCAGCTCGCTGGCGTAGGCGGCGCGCGCGGAGTCGGTGAAGAGTGGCGAGCCTTCGAGCGCGGCCAGGTCTTCGGGCACCATCATCCTCATGCGCGCGGGCATAGGCTGCAGCGTGCCGTCGATGAGGACGAGCGTGCGGCGCTGCGCTTCGTTGCAGGGGATGATCTGGTCGGCGAGGCCGAGTTCGAGCGCGAGATCGTTGGCCCAGGGCTTGTCTGTGACCCAGCCGTCGGGGCCGTCTTCAATCACGAAGCGGCCGGCGGGCGTGTCGATGCGCGTGGGGGAGACGAGGCCGCCGAGGCGGTCACCGGCTTCGTAGAGATGCCAGTCGATCTCGACGCCGCGCTTGCGGGCACGCTCCAGCTCATACGCGGCGGCGAGGCCCGCGATGCCTCCGCCGACGATGGCGATGCGCTTCATGCGGTCGCTGCCTGTGCGGGAGAGGAAGAAAGCGCAGAGGCGGCAGAGGGGGCGGAGGTTTCGCTGAGGTGCTTCTGGAAGACGCTTTCGACGGCGCGGATGAGTGTGGGCGAGTCGTTCAGGCTGTCGGCGCGATAGAGCGTCATGCCGAGCGCGGCGGCCTGCTGCTTGAAGTCGATGTCGATGTCGTAGAGGATCTCGACGTGGTCGCAGAGGAAGCCGACGGGCTGTAGCACGACGGCGCGATGGCCCATCTCGGCGAGGACTTTGAGCGTGTCGGGCACGGTGGGGCCGATCCAAGGTGCGCCGGCGATGCCCTGGCTTTGGAAGGCGAAGAACCAGTCGGCGTCGGTCATCCCGACGGTGCGCATCTGCTCGGCGATGTGCATGGCGGTCTGCTTGCACTCGACGGGATAGGGGTCGGGTGCGGCGGCGGTGCCGTAGTTCTGGATGCCGTTCTCGGGCACGGGTGCGCCGGGTGTGGCGGAGGGGCTGGCGGGGTTGTTCGCGGGCGCGGTCATGATGGTTCGGCAGGGCACGGCGTGCGCGGTGAAGAGGACCGGGACGCGAGCTCCAGTGACGGCGCAGGCCTCGGCCCAGACGGGCCAGAGTTTTTCTGCGAAGGCCTGGGCGAGCAGCGGCTCATCGGCCCAGCCGGCGATGAACTCTACTTCAAATGGCGCGCCGGTGGACGCGTCGAGGACCGCCTGCATGAGCGCGCGGCGATAGAGGCCGACGCTGGTGCGCGAGTTCTGCGGCGCGAGGCAGAGGACGCGCGCGCGGGTGATGCCGTCGGCCTTCATCTGCGCGACGACATCGGCAATGTAGGGATGCCAGTTCCTCATGCCGACGTAGACGGGCTGGCCGAGCTGCTCGCTCAGCAGGCGGCCCTGCAGCAGTGTCCATTTGGTGAGCGGCGGACCTTCGGGCAGCGGCTCTTCGCGCAGGCCGATCTCGGCGTAGCGGTGCTGCAGCTCTGCGATGACCTCGTGCGACATGGGTCGGCCGCCGGTGACTTTGTCGAGGTAGGCGGCCATCTCGCTGAGGCGGTCGGGCGTGCCGTGCGCCAGCAGCAGGATGGCGGTGGTGTGGGTCGTTGCCTGGATATCTGTGGTCACTGGTACCTCTATCTTGCGGGCTGCGTGGCGATGTTGTGCGTGACGGCGGTCACGTCAGGCAGAGGGGCGCGTGCCGTACTGCTTCACGAAGTCGACGACGCGGATGACGTTCTCCACCGGCGTGCCGGGCACGATGCCGTGGCCGAGGTTGAAGATGTGTCCGTCGCGATGGTTTGCGAGCGCGAGGATCTCGCGGACGCGGGCTTCGAGCACGTCCTGCGGTGCGAAGAGCGTGATGGGGTCGAGGTTGCCCTGCACGGCGCAGCCGGGGCCGACGGCGCGCCAGCCCTCGTCGAGCGGGATGCGCCAGTCGAGGCCGAGCACGTCGGCGCCGGTCTCGCGCATGGTGGGCAGCAGGCTGGCGGTGTCCACGCCGAAGTAGATGACCGGCACGCCGAGCGCTTTGATGCGCTGCACGAGTTCGGTGGTGGCGGCGAGGCAGTAGTCGCGGTAGTCGGAGACGGAGAGCGCGCCGGCCCAGGAGTCGAAGATCTGGATGACGTCGGCGCCGGCTTCGACCTGCTGTGCGGCGTAGGCGACGAGGACGGTGAGCAGCTTTTCGAGCAGCAGGGGCCAGGCTCTGCCGCCGCTGTACATCAGCTTCTTGGTCTCGACGTAGTTGCGCGAGCTGCCGCCTTCGATCATGTAGCTGGCGAGCGTGAAGGGCGCGCCGCAGAAGCCGATGATGCCGAGTGCGTCACCGTCAGCGCGCGGAGTGGCGAAGTGCGCGGCGACTTTCTCGATGGCTTTGGCAACGTAGTTCAGCTCGTCGGCGCGGTCGGTGCGGAGGGCTTCGATGTGTTCGAGCGAGCGCACGGGCTGATGCACGACGGGGCCTTCGCCGTTGACGAACTCGAAGTCGAGGCCCATCGGCGTGAAGGGCAGCAGCAGGTCGGCGAAGATGATGGCCGCGTCGACGCCGAGGCGTTCGGCGGCGGTGATGGTGACTTCAGCGGCGATGTCGGGCGTGCGGCAGATGTCGAGCAGCGAGTGGTGTTTGCGCACGGCCATGTACTCCGGCATGTAGCGGCCGGCCTGGCGCAGGAACCAGACAGGCGTGCGGTCGACGGGTTGGCGCAGGCAGGCGCGCACGAAGCGGCTGCTGCCGGCAGGGTGCGAGAGATCAGAAAGGTTTTCGTTCGTGCTCAAGACGTTGTAAGGCTCCCGCTCTTCAGCCTAGCACCGTGGGTGCGGCGCTGAGGAGCGGGTGCGATAGCCGCGCGGCCGTTGCTGGTTCGCAAAGGCCGCGCGGTGAGGCTCAGTGCAGCTCGCGCTGCTTGCGCAGGCCGGAGAGTCCGAAGACGTTGAAGTGGTAGACCAGGCCGACGGTCACGTTTTGGGGAGTCAGGGTGTAGTTGCCGCCGCTGGGCTTGAAGGGTGGGTTGATGCCCATGTTGATATGCTGCTGCTGATAGTCGAGCTTGAGCGCGAAGCGGGGTGTGAGGTCGATATCGACGCCACCCCCGGCGGCCAGGGTGACGCCTCCGTCAGCGTGATCGTTAGGGCTGAAGTAGGGAGGCGGGTTGTAGGCGATGCCACCGGTTCCGATGAGGAAGTCGGCGTAGGGGTGGTAGCGGTGGTAGTCGATGGTGGCGCGCGGGCCGAAGAGGAAAGCGTGTTCGGTGATGGCGCTGGTGTAGGTGTGGTCGTAGCGCGCTTCGACGCCGGTGTCCAGACGCCACAGACGAAGGAACGTGAAGTCGCCGCCGAAGGTGTAGCCGTTGGCCTGCGCCACATTGTAGTCCGTCCGTGAGCGTGTGTAGCCGCCGAAGACGGAGAGGTCTCCGACCTTGCTGGCTGTAACGAGGGCCTGAGCCCGCAGCGGTGGGCCTGGCGAAGCACCCCCGAAGAGCAAAATGATAAACGCGGTCAGTACAGCAGGTCTTGCAAGGGTCATAGCAGCGGTCTCCGGCAGATGGGCCGTTGTTGTGAGGTGGTGGTGGAAGGCAAGAACGTCTGCATCCGATAGAGCGACAGGCGATTTTTGCCGAGTACAACGGTGGGACGCCGCCGTGGGCCTTTGGGTTACTCGGAACAGGGCAGATTTCTGTACAGCCAGGCTGGCAGGCGGGTTGGAGGGCTGGGAGGGAAGCGATGGCCAGACGCAGCAAAGCCACGTCGGCAGTGGGAGCCCGGCGTGGCCTTGGAACCTCAGTGCGGCCAGTCGGCCGAGAGAACGTGGTGGATCAGCGATAGTCGGTGGCGCGCTTGAGGAAGCGGAAGGGGACCGTGTACTTGATGCCGAGCATGACGGTCCTGGGGGCCAGCGTGTAGTTGCCGCCATCGGGTTTGAGGTAGCCGTTCTGGCCGAAGTTCCAGCTTTGCTGCTGGAAGTCGAAGCGAGCGGAGAAATGGTGGGGCAGGTCGATGTCGAGTCCGCCGCCGAAGGAGTAGATCCTGGCGCGGTCGCCGGTGTAACCGACGAGCGGCGCAGGGTGGTAGAGAATTTCACCGCCGCCAATCAGGAAGTCGCCATAGGGGTGGAGGTGTGGATAGCGGCGGGGATCGAGCTGCACGCGCGGTCCGACGAGCACGGATTTTTCGGTGGACTCGGTGCCGTCGAGCATGTTGCCGCGCGCCTCAAACGAGGGCTTGAGGAAGAAGCGCGGAAAGAGAGTGAAGTCGCCGCCGGCCGAGAAGCCCTTCAGCGTATGCGGGCCATAGTCCGGCTCGCCGGGGGCGTAGCCGCCAAAGACGGAGAGCTCCGCACCTTTGCTTGCGGTGCTGAGCGACTGCGCGTGACACGTAACCGCCAGAGTTGTGGGGCAGGCAAAGAAAAGTATTGCAATTCGTACAAGCTTCATCCAGTGTTCTCCGCAGTAAGAGTAGGCGCGATCAGTGCCTCTGTATCGGCCACTGACGTCGAGGGTGTTTCGTTCGACTGTACCGTGTCCTGAGGCACTTTCAACCACGGCTTGAGCAGACCAAATACGCTAGGCAGGCGCATACAAAAGTCCTGTGACCACTGCCTGCAGGAGCCGCAGCAGGGATGGGCAGCGCGGTGCCTGTAGACTGGTAGCAGCGACTTCGCGGGGCGTCTTCGCGCGGCCTTCGCTGCTGCGTTGCGTTTCCCAGCACGCAATCCATACCTCAGGAGAAGTGAGTCTCACTCGCACCTATGCCGAACTACCTTGAACTGCCCGTTGGCCCCGACGCACCGCAGCTGGTCAACGCCGTCATCGAGATTCCCCTGGAGGGAATCAGCAAGTATGAGTACGACAAAGATCTGCATGTCTTCCGGCTCGACCGCAACCTGTACTCTCCGGTGCACTATCCCGGCGACTACGGCTTCATCCCCAGCACGCTGGGCGACGACGGCGACCCGCTGGACGTGCTGGTGCTGGTGGATACGCCGAGCTTTCCGGGCTGCGTGCTCACGGTGCGCCCCATCGGGATGTTGAAGATGGTGGACCAGGGCCAGGGCGATGAGAAGATCCTCTGCGTTGGCGAGGGCAACCCGCGCTATGCGGACGTGAAGAACTACACCGACGTGTATCCGCACATCCTCAAGGAGATCGACCACTTCTTCTCGATCTACAAGGACCTGGAAGGCAAGACGGTGGACACCGATGGCTGGCGCGGCGTGGACGAGGCGATCGTGGTGATCGAGAAGGCGCGCAAGGCGTTTGCCGACAAGAAAGCCGCGGGCAAGTAGCAGGTTCGCGCATCAGGATTATGCACTTCAGGAGACAACGGCCTGCGAGAGCCTCTCGCAGGCCGTCTGCTTTGCAGCATCAGCGGGTCGTGGAGCTCGCGGCGGCTGCGCGGCTGCGCATCAGCAGATAGACCACCGCACCGGCGAGACCGACGGCCGCGGCGAAGAGCAGAGCGTTCATGCCGGCCACCTGCTCATGGCGCGCGGCATAGATGGCAAAGGCGATCAGCAGTGCCGGCCCGATGCCTGCGCCGACGGCGCCCGCGGTGCCGCCGGGGATACGGAACGGGCGCGGGAGCTGCGGCTCGCGGCGGCGCAGCACCACCAGCGCGACAAACTCCAGCAGCAGCGCCGCGCCGTAGAGCACCAGGTCGATGGAGATGAGCCGCTCAAAGCTGAAGCGCAGCGCCAGCGCCCACAGGCCGGCACAGAAGAGCACGCTGACCCACGGCACGCCGCGCGCGTTGCGCCGCTGCAGCGGACGGCCGACGACGCCGGGCAGCAGACCATCCTCGGCCATCGCAAAGGGCACGCGCGTGTAGCTGAGCATCAGCGCGTTGAACATGCCGCTGCCGTTGATCATGCCGGCGATGACGATGGCGAGGCCCAGCAGCGGGCCTGCGAGCGAGCGCGCCGCGTCGGTCCATGCGCCGGTGGAGAACTGGTCGGCCGC
>JAJZFE010000293.1 GCA_021798655.1 Acidobacteriota bacterium
CCCCTTCATCCCCGATAACGCACCCTTCACGCCGGAGCAACGCGCTTGGCTCAACGGCTTTCTAGCCGGAATCTATTCAACCGCTGAAGCGCCAACGCCGAAGGCCACAACCCCATCCCTCAAGATCGCCGTGCTCTTCGCCACGCAGAGCGGCACCAGCGAGCGTCTAGCAAAGAAGCTCGTCAAGGAACTGAAGCAGCAGGGACACGCGCCCGAACTAGCTTCGCTCGACACGTACACCACTGCGTCTCTCGCTGAGCAGACACACGCTCTCGTGCTCGCCAGCACCTACGGCGAAGGCGATCCGCCCGACGGCGCGCAAGCGTTCGCCGAGTCCCTTCACCTACTCTCAGCACCGCGCCTCGACAACCTGCGCTACGCCGTCTTCGCACTCGGCGACACCAGCTATGAGCATTTCTGTAAATTTGGCGCAGACCTCGATGCCCGCTTTTATGCACTCGGTGGCACCCGCCTCTGCGATCGCGTCGACTCCGGCGTAGATGTGGATGAGCCGTTTGAACAATGGAAGTACTCCGTGCTCACCAGCCTCTCCGCGACACCGGTTGCCTCTTCATCCGCGCCCGCAGCGTCTGCCGCAGTGCCTCCAGCAAAACCTCACACGCACACGCGCGACAATCCCTATCTCGCTGAAGTCATCGACAAGCGTCCGCTCACGCATGAAGTTTCCAGCAAGCTCACCATGCACGTCGGCATCTCGCTGGCTGGCTCAGAGGTGCACTATGAAGCCGGCGACGCGTGCGGAATCATTGCGCAGAACGATCCCGCTGTCGTCGAGGAAATTCTTACGCGCACGCACTTCTCGCCCGACGATATTGTCACGCTGCCCAGGCTCGGCGAAATCACGCTGCGCGAGGCCCTCACGCATCACCTTGAGCCCTCGCGCCTCACTCGCAAGACCGTACAGGCCTACGCCGCGCTCGGCGATTGCTGCAAGCTCGAGCACCTTCTCTCCGCCGAAGCACACAAAGAGCTTGACGCCTATATCTATGGCCGCGGCCTCATCGATCTCATCGAAGAGTGCCCCGGCCTGCTCATGTCGCCCGCGCAGCTTGTCCATATTCTTCCCAAGCTGTCCACGCGCCTCTACTCCATCTCATCCAGTCCCTCATTTCATCGCAGCGAGATCCACACCACCATCGCCGTTGTGCGCTACCGCTCGCACAATCGTGACCGCGGCGGCGTCTGCTCCACCATGCTCAGCGACCGCACGCCGCTTGGAACTCGCGTGCCCATCTACATTCAACCCAACAGAAAATTCCGCCTCCCTGCTGATCCCACCGCGCCGGTTATTATGATCGGCCCCGGCACCGGCATTGCTCCCTTCCGCTCCTTTCTGCATGAGCGCCGCGCGCTAGGCGCCACCGGCCGCAACTGGCTTTTCTTCGGCGAGCGCAGCGCCCGCACCGACTTTCTCTATCGCGACGAACTAGATGCCATGCGCCATGATGGGCATCTCACCCGCCTCGATACGGCCTTCTCCCGCGATCAGGAACACAAGATTTACGTGCAGGATCGCATGATCGAGTTTGGAGCAGAGTTCTGGAGATGGCTCAACGAGGGAGCATCCGTCTACGTCTGCGGTGACGCCTCACGCATGGCCCGGGATGTCGACGCAGCTCTCCATCGGCTCATCGAAGAGCATGGTCAAAAAGATGCCGAAGCAGCTCAAGAGTTTGTGCAGGAACTGCAGGAACAGAACCGCTATCACCGTGACGTCTACTAGAAACCACCGCACCCTTACAAGGATCCGTGTTGCCTCTCCCACTCCACGACCGCGCCATCGACGGAAGCAGCTTCGATCTCGTACGCCTTTCGCTGCTTGAGTCTGGAGCACCGGCACGGGTTGTCGATGCGCTGATTCCTGAGCGCGCTCTCGAGCCCGGCGAGCAGTATCGTTTTCACTTTGACATGACCAAGTGCATCGGCTGCCGCTCCTGTGAGATTGCCTGCAACGAGCAGAACGGCAATCCTTATGACATCAACTGGCGTCGCGTCGGCGAACTCGAAGGCGGGGCATATCCTGATACCCTGCGCCACTATCTTTCGATGGGATGCAATCACTGCCTCGATGCCGATTGCGTGAAAGGCTGCCCAGTCGAGGCTTACATCAAGGACCCCATCACGGGCATCGTAGTTCATTCCGCCGACGCCTGTATCGGTTGCCAGTACTGTGTCTGGAATTGTCCCTACTCCGTGCCCCAGTTCAACGCCGAGCGCGGTGTCGTGGGCAAGTGCGACATGTGCAAGGGCCGCCTCGCCGAAGGCCTCGAGCCCGCCTGCGTCAACGCGTGCCCCGAGCACGCCATCGAAATCGAGATTGTCAGCAAGGCCGCATGGAAGGCTGACTTCACTGCTGCCGACTCACCTGGCATGCCCGCTGCACGGCACACCATCTCCACCACGCGCATCACGCTTCCGCCGGCCGTCGCCGGCGGCGAACTCGAGCGCGTTGACAGCGGTCAGATCCGTGCCGAGCATCCGCACTGGTCGCTGGTCTTCATGACCACCATGGTGCAGGCAGCCGTGGGCGCGCTGGTCGTCATGTTGCTGGTCCACGCCACCGACACCGTAAGCCTCACGCTTCTCGCCCTCGTCACGGCGGTCGCGCTCAACATCTCCGTCTTCCACCTTGGCCGCCCTGCCTACGCATGGCGCGCGCTCAAAATGTGGCGTCGCTCGTGGCTTAGCCGCGAGGTTCTACTCTTCGGCCTCTTCTTCCTCAGCATCGGCATCTGCACGGCCGCCTCGTGGGCACAAACTCTCGACCTCTTCCATGGCATCCACGTTGTTCTCCTATCCGGCTGGACCGCCAGCATCTTCGGAGTCCTCGGCACCATCGCCAGCGCTTATATCTATCTGGTACCCGCTCGCCCCTCGTGGAACATGATCCACACGCCGCTGGATTTTCTGCTCTCCGCGTCACTGATGGGCGTCATCCTCGCGCCCGTTCTGGATGAGGCAGCAGCACGTCTCGAACACCTCGCTCCACGCGACTTTGCGCACACTCCGATTCACTACTCCACGTGGCCGGTAGTTGTGATCTCGGCGCTGTGGCTTATCAATCAGATCATTCGCTTGCTTCGACTGCGCGGCTCCTCACTCTTTGAGAGCCGCGCTTCCTTCGCACTCATGCGCGGTCCGCTCCTGCGCCCTGCGGTGATCTCATCCTTCGCGTTCGTTCTACTCTCCTCGGTGGTCATCCTCACCGGTGTGTGGACTCTCGGACTTGCCTGTGCGTTCATCGCAATCCTCAGCGCGCGTTATCTCTTCTTCGTCTCGGTAGTCCCGCTCAGCATGGGACTCAGCTTCCTTCGCCAGAGGCACGCATGAATCTAGCCGCTAAAACTCGCAGCATCCTCGTCCGCGCCAAGCGCTTCCTTGGTATCGACACTCTCCGCACCAAGTATGCCTACGCAAACGATCCCCGCTTCGGCCACATCTCCGAATCGCGCGTCGCCGACTCGTGGGTCAAGACCACGTGCGGCTACTGCTCGGTTGGCTGCGGCATGTTGATCGGCGTCAAGGACGGCAAGGCCGTAGCCGCACGCGGCAATCCCGATCACCCTGTCAACCGCGGCAAGCTCTGCCCCAAAGGCCTCAGCGAACACCACATGCTCACTGCGCCCGGCCGCGCCACTACGCCTCTGCTGCGCAAAGACGGAGTCCTCACTCCTGTCTCGTGGGAAGAAGCCATCGCAACGATGGTCACGCGCATTACCTCCATCCAGGCGCGTCACGGACGTGGAGCCCTTGGCGTCGTTGGAACCGGCCAGCTCCTCACGGAAGAAACTTACACTCTCGGCAAGCTGGTGCAACTCGGTTTCGGCACCTCCAACAATGATGGCAACACGACACTCTGTATGGCGAGCGCCGTCTCCGGCTACAAGCTCTCGTTCGGCAGTGATGGCCCTCCCGGCTCCTATGAAGATATCGAAACCGCTGACGTCATTTTGCTCATTGGTGCCAACATCGCAGACAACCATCCCATCCTCTGCGAGCGTCTGCAACGCAACGGGCGCTTCGCTCAGCACCGTACCCTCATCGTCGCCGACCCGCGCGTCACCAAGACTGCCATGATGGCCGACATCCATCTGCCCGTAAAGCCGCGCTCCGATATCGCTTTGCTCAATGGCATCGCCCACATCCTTATCCGCGACGGCCTCATCGACCGCGCCTATATCGACGCCCACACTGAAGGCTTCGCCGAGTTCGCCGCCTTCGTCGCCACCTTCACACCCGAGCACACCTCGCGCATCACCGGCCTTGGCGTCGATCGTATCGAGCACGTCGCTCATCTCTACGGCAATGCCAAGGCCGCCTTCATTGGCTGGACGATGGGTGTCAACCACTCGACCCAGGGCGCCGTCACCGTCACCGCCATCAACAATCTCGCGCTCATCACGGGCAACATCGGCCGTACCGGCGCCTCGCCCTTTTCTATCACCGGCCAGTGCAACGCCATGGGCACGCGAGAGACCGGCTTCACCGCCTCGCTGCCTGGCTACCGCAAGTTCGAAAACGCCGAGGATCGCCAGGCACTCGCAGACATCTGGAATATCGATGTCGGCCGCATTCCCACCCAGCGCGGCAAAGCCTATCCCGACATCATCGAAGCCGCTGTCACTGGTAGCATCAAGGCGCTCTGGTTCGTCGCCACCAATCCCGCCGTCTCCTTTCCTAACTACGACCTTCTCGAATTCGCCTTCAAGAATCTCGAGTTTCTCGTTGTGCAGG
This sequence comes from Acidobacteriota bacterium, assembly GCA_021798655.1. The sequence goes on from JAJZFE010000293.1 coordinate 4,756, forward strand.
ACGGATTTCATCCCACTCCTACCACCGCGCTCGCCGACCTCGTTCTCCCCGCTGCGATCTGGGGAGAGAAGGAAGGGACCTACACCAACTCCGAGCGCCGCATCAGCAAGGTGAACAAGGTTGTTGTACCTCCAGGCGAAGCGCGCGCGGACTTTGATATCTTTCTCTCCATCGCAGAGGCGCTCGGCCTGCGCGAAGAGCTATATCCCGGCTGGACCACCACTCGTGACGCGTACAAGGAGTGGCAGCGCGTCTCCTCTGGCCGCGCATGCGACTACAGTTCCATCTCCTGGGAGCAGGTGGAGCGCGAAGGCGGTGTCCAGTGGGGCGGCGATCGCCTCTACACCGATGGCCGCTTCGCCTTCGACAACGGCCGCGCCCGCCTCCACGCCGTCCCCTGCGAACCCTTCGCCGAGCAGCCCGACAAGGAGTACAACTTCATCCTCAACACCGGCCGCACCGTCGAGCACTGGCACACCCGCACCAAGACCGGAGCCATCGCCATGCTCAACGGCATGGTCCCCAACGCGTGGCTGGAGATGAATCCCATCGATGCCGCACAGCTCAAGCTCCGTTCCCACGACCGCGTCACCGTCATCTCACGTCGCAACCGCGTGGCGCAGGTTGAACTGCGCATCACTGGAATTGTTGCTCCCGGCCAGGTCTTTATGCCTTTCCACTTTCCCGAGGCCAACTCCAACCTCGTCACGCTCGGCGCGTTCGATCCCATCTCGCGCGAGCCCAACTTCAAACAGTGTGCCGTTCGCGTAGAGAAGTCCGTCTCACCCTGAACCAGAATGCTCCTCCGGGAACCGCGCCCGGGCTCTGACATCTTCCAGGCAACCACGACGTTGCTGTCCACGCCGAAGTGCATCTCTCCTTCACTCCGGTCCACCCCCAATCATCGATCGCACCACGCCTCGCGCGTGGGAGGGAATACGACTATGAAGACGCATAAAGTGGAACAGCTCATCATCGCAACCTTCGGATTTTTCTGGTGCTTCCTCATGTGGTTCTCCACCGCCGCATTCAGCCCCAGCATCGCGTCCCACTATCATCTCAGCATCAAGGCTCTCGGCCTGCTCGCCAGTTCAGCCATCTGGATGGCCCCCGTCGGACGCATCGTCGCTGGATGGGCGGCGGACCGCTTCGGTGCGCCCCGCACCTTTGCTCTTATCCTCAGCGTCTGCGGTTCCGTCTCGATCGCCTCGGCCTTCACCACCAGCTACAAGCTACTCTTCGCAGAGCGCGTCATCGTCGCCATCGCCGGCGTCGCCTTCGTCGTCGGCATCCAGCATGTGGCGCAGTGGTTTGGGCCGCACGAGATCGGTACCGCCGAAGGCCTCTTCGCCGGCACCGGCAATGTAGGCGCTGGAGCGGGAGCTCTTGTGCTCCCGCGTCTGTTCGGCACCAACTATCAGGCTGCCTTTCTATGGCTCGGCGCCATCGCGCTCGTCATCGCCGCCTGGTACCTCGTCCGCGGGCAGGCTGCCAGCTCGGCCGCGCAGCAGGCTCTCGTCCGAAAGCAGAGCAATCTGCGCGGCACACTCTTCGTCTGGAGCCGCTACATCGCCATCGCCCTGATGCTCGCCTACGCCATGTCCTTCGGCCTGGAGATCGCGATGAATGCCTGGCTCCCGGGCTACTTCACGCGCGGCTTCCATGCTCAGATCCTCGCCCTTGGCTTCAGCGGAGTGGCCGGCCTTCAGATCGCCGCCGGAACCTTCGCCGCCGTGCAATCCTTCACCGCCTCGCTCTTCCGTCCCTTCTCCGGATTCATGTCCGACCTCTTCCAGCGCAAAGGCTGGACGCCTCTCCCGCTCATCGCAAAGACGCTCCCTTACGCTCCTCGCCTACACTGGCTCGGACTCTCGCTGATCCTCATCACGTTCACCATGGGTAGCCTCACCGTCGCCGGTCTTATGGGCTCGCTGCACCTTTCCGTTCTCGTACTGGTGGCCATGGGCGTTTCCATCTCCTTTGCCACCGGCGGCACCTTCGCCCTTGTCCCGCTGCTTTTCCACGACCGCCCCGGCGTAGCCGCAGGCTTCATCGGCGGCCTGTCCACCACCGCGGGCATCGTCTACCCGCTCATCTTCTCCGGCGGCCACAACATCCACTTCGGTTACGCCTACGTCGCTCTGTACTTGTTCGTCCCCATCACACTCTTCTACTTCTGGGCGGCACGTTATGAGCGCGCACCGCAGGAGCATGGGCTCATGGAACATCAAGTGCTCGTTGCCGAAGCCGCCTGACATCGCATTCAGCAGATCAACCCCAGTCCCACTCACCGAGGTTACTCATGCAAACAACTCCGGAAACACCGCACACCTACTCTGTCCCCCGCGAACCCTGGTACAAATATGGGGTCGCCGTCCTCCTGCTCGAAATGCTCATCGCTGTGTCCGTTTGTGGCTACTCCCTCTATCTGACCTTTCATGGACTCGGAGGCTTTCCGGGAAAACACTAACTGTATAGTCCCACCGTGCCTCCTTCTCTCGC
>JAJZFE010000256.1 GCA_021798655.1 Acidobacteriota bacterium
GCGGTCCTGCAGGGGGCCGGGGATGGTGTGGAGCACGTTGGCCGTGGCGACGAAGAGGACCTGCGAGAGGTCGTACTCGACGTCGAGGTAGTGATCCTGGAAGGAGTTGTTCTGCTCGGGGTCGAGCACTTCGAGCAGCGCGCTGGCGGGGTCGCCGCGGAAGTCGGAGGCCATCTTGTCGATCTCGTCGAGCATGATGACGGGGTTGCGCGTGCCGGCCTTCTTCATGGACTGGATGATCTGTCCGGGGAGCGCGCCGATGTAGGTGCGGCGGTGGCCGCGAATCTCGGCCTCGTCGCGCACGCCGCCCAGCGACATGCGGACGAACTTGCGGCCGGTGGCCTTGGCGATGGACATGCCGAGCGAGGTTTTGCCGACGCCCGGAGGCCCGACGAAGCAGAGGATGGAGCCCTTCGGATTCTTGACGAGCTGGCGGACGGCGAGGAACTCAAGGATGCGGTCCTTGATCTTTTCGAGGCCGTAGTGATCTTCGTTGAGGACCTTTTCGGCGTTCTCGATGGAGCGAATTTCCTTGCTGCGCTTCTTCCACGGGACTGCAAGCAGCCAATCCAGATAGTTTCTGGAGACGGTGGACTCGGCGGACATGGGCGGCATGGCTTCGAGCTTTTTGAGTTCGAGCAGCGCCTTCTCTTTGACCTCGGCGGTCATGCCGGCCTCTTCGATTTTTTTCTTCAGCTCGTCGAACTCGGAGCGCTCGCCGCGGCCCAGCTCCTTCTGGATGGCCTTGATCTTTTCGTTGAGGTAGTACTCTTTCTGCGCGCGCTCCATCTGCCGCTTGACGCGGCTCTGGATGCTGCGATCCATGTTCAGCTTTTCAATGGCGATGTCGAGCGTGTCGGCGATGCGGGAGAGCCGCATCTCGGGGTCGAAGACTTCGAGGATCTGCTGCTTCTCCTCGATGGAGAGCGCGAGGTTGGCGGCGATGACGTCGGCGAGCTTGGCGGGGTCGTCGGTGCGGAGCGCGGCGGCGCTCTCCTGGTTGAGCGATTGCTGCAGCTTGCTGTACTGCTCAAAGAGCTGATGCACGCGGGCGACGAGCTGGTCGGTGGCAGGGGAGGAGACCAGCTCTGCGCGGGAGACGCGCACGGTGGCGACGAAGAAGCCGTCGTCGTCGTTGACATCGGTGGCGCTGGCGCGCTCGACGCCTTCGACGAGGACCTTGATGTTGCCGTCGGGCATGCGGACGGACTGCACGATGTTACCGACCACGCCGACGGTGTAGATGTCGTCGGCGGTGGGCTCATCGACAGAGGCGTCGTGCTGTGCGGCGAGGAAGATCTTGCGGTCGCCGTTGAGCGCCTCTTCGAGCGCGCGCACGCTTGACTCGCGGCCCACGACGAAGGGTGCCATCATGTGCGGGAAGATCACCATCTCGCGGATGGGCATCATGGGGAGCTTGCGCTGGGCGCCGGTAAGCAGGTCTCGTTCGTCTTTGGTCATCACTCTCCCATGTTAGACGCGGATCGAAGCGGAACGATGCGCCCACGTGCATTGAACGAAATTGTAACCCCCGCGCGGGGCCGGGAAACGAGGTACAGACAGAGTGTTTTGCGTAGAACGAAAACGGACAGCCGCAGCTGTCCGCTTCTGTTAACCGATGTGTGACTGCGTCAGCCGGCTTTTTCCAGCACGACGGGCATGGTGATGTCGCGGCTCTTCACCATCTCTTCGGTGATGACCAGCTCCTTCACTTTTTTGTTGCCGGGGATGTGGTACATGAGGTCGAGCATCAGCTCTTCGAGGATCATGCGCAGTCCGCGCGCGCCGACACGGCGTTGCAGGGCCTCGCGTGCGATCTCGCGGGCTGCGTCGTCGGTCCAGATGACCTTGACGCCCTCGTACTCGAACAGGCGCGCGTACTGCTTGAGCAGCGCGTTGCGCGGGCGGGTGAGGATGTCGATGAGTGCGGCCTCGTCGAGCTCGTCGAGGATGCCGAGCACGGGGAGCCGACCGATGAACTCGGGGATGAGACCGTACTTGAGCAGATCCTGCGGCTCGGCCTGGCGCAGCAGTTCAGTGTCGCGCTGGGCGCGGATGGGTGTGACGATGTCGTCGTCTACAACCTCGCCGATGGCCTTGAAGCCGAGGGCTTTCTTGCCGACGCGGCGACCGATCACCTTCTCCAGCCCGACGAACGCGCCGCCGCAGATGAAGAGGATGTTCGTCGTATCGACGATGGTGAACTCCTGGTGCGGATGCTTGCGGCCGCCCTGCGGGGGGACGTTGGCGATGGTGCCTTCGAGGAGCTTGAGCAGGGCCTGCTGGACGCCTTCGCCGCTTACGTCGCGGGTGATGGAGGGGTTTTCGTCCTTGCGGCCGATCTTGTCGATCTCATCGATATAGATGATGCCGGACTGCGCGCGGGCGACGTCGCCGTCGGAGGCCTGGAGCAGCTTGAGGATGATGTTCTCCACGTCCTCGCCGACGTAGCCGGCCTCGGTGAGCGTGGTCGCATCGACGATGGCGAAGGGCACATCGAGCATCTTGGCGAGGGTCTGCGCGAGCAGGGTCTTGCCGGAGCCGGTGGGGCCGACGAGCAGGATGTTGGACTTCTGCAGCTCGACATCGTTGCCGCGAGTGCGGTTCATCTGGATGCGTTTGTAGTGGTTATAGACCGCGACGGCGAGCTTCTTCTTGGTCTGGTCCTGGCCGATGACGTACTCGTCGAGGAAGGCCTTGACCTCGGCAGGCTTGGGCAGGTGCGCGGGTGCGGCACCGGGCTGCGAGTCGCCCTTGTCGTCTTCGAGGATGGAGTTGCAGACGGCGACGCACTCGTCGCAGATGTAGGCGCGGGGATAGTCCGACGGCGAAGAGATGAGCTTCGCAACTGCATCCTGAGATTTATGGCAGAACGAGCAGCGGAGTGACTCTTCCGGGCCCCTGGAGGTCTTCATAGACTGGGTGCGCTCCTTTGTGGGCACTGCCCGGCAAACAGGCCGGGGCAGACACAAGCACAAGTTTACACCCGCGTTGCAAGGCGCGGGATGTACCAAAGTAATACGGTGAGTATGATTTCGATTCCCGGTGACGAGGGTGGTTCCGAGGTGGTTCTGGAAAGGGAAAGCAACGCCCCGCACCAGGAGTGGTGCCGGGCGTTTGTGTGGATGTGGCTATTGTGGTGAGTCTGAAGTTCGCAGCACAGGCTGCACCCTGACGACCTGCGCAAAATGCAGATTCCTCCGCTGCGCTGCGGAATGACAAACTCAAAAAGGCTACAACTGCTGGGACGATGCTCTAGGTGTGAAGGCTCAAGAGGTTGTTCTCACTCAGACCAGCGCGGGAGGCTGGGGTGTTGTAGTTGAGGCTAGCATGAGGTCGGTGGAAGTTGTAGTCATGGAGCCAGGGGTCGATCTGAGCGTTTCGCTGTTCTGAGTTCTGGTAGGTGCGTGCGTAGGCCCATTCTCTGAGCATGGTTTGGATGAAGCGTTCGGCCTTTCCGTTGGTCTGTGGGCGGTAGCTGCGTGTGAAGCGGTGTCCAAGCTCGATCTGCCTGGTCAGGCGCTGGAAGAGATGGTGACGGTAGCAGCTTCCGTTGTCTGTGAGCATGGCGCGGCAGCGGATGCCGAAGCGGCTGAAGTGTGCCCTGGCCATGTGCAGGAACTGGATCGCAGAGCCGTGTTTCTGGTCGGGCAAGATGGCGGCGAAGCTGATGCGGCTGTGGTCGTCGATGGCGATGTGCAGGTACTCATAGCCTGCTCCGCGCGTTTCGCGGGTGCGATCGCCGTGTACGCGATGGCCGGGCTTGACGATGCGCGCCAGGCGCTTGATATCGAAGTGGATGAGGTCGCCCGAATGCGCGTGCTCGTAACGCACGGCCTTGGGTGGCGGATCGAGGGACTGAAGACGGTTCATGCCCGCGCGGCGCAGGATGCGGCTCACCGTGGCCCTGCTCAGGCCCAGCGCATGGGCGATGCGGAAGCCGTTGTACCGCAGCCGGCGCAGATCCAGTACCTGCTCGGACAGGGACGAAGCTGTGCGCCGCGGGCTGTGGCGCGGACGTGAACTGCGATCCTTGAGGCCGTTACGGCCTTCTGCCTTGTATCGCTTGACCCACTTGGCTGCGGTCTTCTCGCTGACGTTGAAGCTGGCCGCGGCCAGCTTCAACGTCAAGCCCTGCTCCAACACTCTCCTGACCAACTGCTCTCGACTATAGGCCGTCAGTCGGGCATTCTGGTGGTAGTCCATTCGGTCCCTCCGATCAAACTGATTCGTCGCAGAACCAGCTTCTCGCAGTCAGATCGAATGGACAACCTCCTGAAACTTCACATCTAGGTGCGGGGACGGTCGATGATGTCGTCGATGATGCCGTACTCCTTGGCCTGGGGCGCGGTCATGATGAAGTCGCGCTCCACGTCGCGTTCGATGCGGTCGAGCGGCTGGCCGGTGTTCTGAGCCATCAGTTTGTTGGTCAGCTCGCGGATGCGCAGGATCTCGCGGGCGTGGATGTCGATGTCGGTGGCCTGTCCGCCGAGTCCGCCCATGGACGGCTGGTGGATGAGGATGCGCGAGTTGGGCAGAGTGAAGCGCTTGCCTTTTTTGCCCGCCATCAGCAGGAATGCACCCATCGACGCGGCCTGGCCGAGGCAGAAGGTGACGACATCGTTCTTGATGTACTGCATGGTGTCGTAGATGGCGAGGCCGGCGGAGATGGAGCCGCCCGGCGAGTTGATGTAGAGCTGGATGTCCTTCTCTGGGTCTTCGCCGGAGAGGAAGAGCAGCTGCGCGATGATGAGGTTGGCGACGTTGTCGTCGATCGGGGTTCCCAGGAAGATGATGTTGTCGCGCAGCAGGCGGCTGTAGATGTCGTACGAGCGCTCCCCGCGGCTCGTCTGCTCCAGCACCATCGGTATCAGTCCCATTGGCTCTCTCTTTCTTTGCGTGTTGCGTGTGAAGGGCCTAAATCGAGGGCCAAGACTTGTTTCACTGTCCGGACCCGTTTGAGTCCGGATGAGCTGCGTGCCGTGTAGCCATCATCCTACAACCGGCGCGCAGCTTTCATCCTGTGGGTACTGTTAACCAGCCAGCCGCTCGTAGAGGGCGACGCCGGTCTTTTCGCGGCGAATCTGCTCGCGCATGCGCTGCAGGGAGCCGTCTTCCTTCATCCGCTTGGTGAGCTGCTCCATCGGTTCGCGTGCCTGCAAGGAGAGCATGAGCAGCTCGCGCTCGAACTCGTCGTCAGAGACTTCGATCTTTTCCTGCTCGGCGACCTTGTCGAGCAGCATGGAGACCTTGACCTCGGTGACGGCCTGGTCGCGCTGGGCTTCGCGCAGGCGGCCGAAGTCGAGCTGACGCATGGCGTCGGCGCTCATGCCCTGCTGTGCGAGCGCACGCAGGCCGCGTTCGAGGCGGGCATCAATCTGCTGCTGCACGAAGGTTTCGGGAACGGGGAAGTCGAACTTCGCGACCAGCTCGTCGAGCATCTTGTCGCGTGCCTGCGACTTGAGCGCATCCGCCTTGCGGCCGGCGACGCGCTCGCGGAGCTTGGTTTCGAAGTCGTCCCAGCTCTCGTAGTTGCCGAGCTGCTTGGCGAACTCTTCGTCGCGCTCGGGGTAGCTCTTGCTCTTGATGGCCTTGACGGTGACGTCGTAGGCAACGGTGCGGCCGGAGAGGCGCGCGTCGCCGAAGTCAGCCGGGTAGACGGCCTCAAAGCTCAGCTCCTGACCGACCTTCGCGCCGCGCAGAGCCTCGTTGAAGGCCTGCAGCGTGTTCTTGCCGCCGACTTCGATGAGCACGTCTTCGCCGGTGATGGGCTGCTCGGAGGTGTTCTGCAGCCCGTCTTCGCCGACGGTCTGTGCGACCGCCTGCAGCTCGCCCTTGAAGCCGATCTCGGCCCAGTCGCCGTCGCGGAGGGGACGGTCTTCGTCGACCGGCTCGACGGTGGCGTGGTGGTCGAGCACGTTGTTCAGCTCGGCCTCGTACTCGTCGTTGGAGAGCGTGGTGTCGGGCTTTTCGGCGGTGACGGTGTCGTAGCCGGTGATGTCGAGGGTGGGCATCACCTCAAAGGTGGCGGTGAACTTGAGGGGCAGGCCCTCGGCGAGGGTGAGTTCGCTGAGCTGCGGCTCGCTGACGGGCTGGAGCTTCTGCTCCTGCAGGGCGGCGCGGAACTTTTCGCTGACGAGCGATTCGAGGACTTCCTGGCGCAGCTCGCGGGCGAAGCGGCTCTTGACGAGGGTGGGCGGCACCTTGCCGGCGCGGAAGCCGGGGATGCGGGCCAGCTTGGTGTAGCGCTTGGTCACCTGCTGGAAGGCCTTGGCGACCTCTTCGGCGGGCGCTTCGACGCTGATGGAGCGGGTCAGCTCGGCGTTCAGCGTGGGCCCGTGGTGATGGTGCTCGTGGTCATGAGCGTGGTCGTGGCCGGCGTGGTCATGAGCGTGGTCGTGGGTGTGCTCGGCGGTGGCCACGGCGGTGTCTTGCGTCGTCTCTTCAACAGTCTCTGAGGGGGTCAATGTGTTGCCTTCCGGAAGGTCTCGGGCGAATCAGAATTTGTACCGATGCCCGTTTGTTCGGGGCGGCTCCCCGAGGACAGGGAGGCCAGCCAGCATCGGCACTGCGCCAATGCCAAGGATACGAGGCCGTGGGGCGGGGGTCAAACGGCGGGAAGGCTGCGGCGAGGGGCGCGGCGAGCGGCGGGCGGTGCCGTTATCCGGTCAGACTGCTCGCGGCACTTGTCAGCGGTCGGGTGGGAGTGCCATAATTCGCACGCTCGGCAATTGTTGCAACTGCGAGCATTCGGCCGAATGCTCGATCCAGACATCACGGAGACCCCATGGCACCTGAAGAGACCACCCGTCGCGACTTTCTGAAGACCACCAGCGCTGCACTGGCTGCCACGGCGCTGCCCGCAGCCGGCCTGTGGACCGCGAAGAGCTATGCCGCCATTCCCGGCGCGAATGACCGCGTGCGCACGGCCGTCGTTGGCTGTGGCGACCGCATGAAGCAGTCGCTGATTCCTGCGTTCGCAGAGCACGCGAAGGAGCTGAACTACGAGTTCGTGGCGGTGTGCGACATCTGGAACCGCCGTCGTGAAGAGGGCGCCGAGTACATCAAGAAGGCGTCGGGGTTCACGGTGGAGCCGGTGCGCAACACGGACGAGCTGTATGCGCGCAAGGATGTGGACGCGGTGCTGATCGCCACGGCTGACTTTCAGCACGCGCGTTGCGGGATTGAGGCGGTGAACGCCGGTCGCGATGCGTATGTCGAAAAGCCGACGGCGCACCTGATG
>JAJZFE010000369.1 GCA_021798655.1 Acidobacteriota bacterium
AGAATGTACTGGTTCAACGCCTCGGCGTAGGGCAGCGTCTCGATCAGCTCCGTGGCGTCCAGACAGCTGAGCGGCGAGGCGGTGATGTTGCGAATGTTGTCTGCGCCGGCGCCGCGCGAGCTCATGCCGAGGGCCTGCACCTTGTTCAACACGCGGACGATGTCGCGCGGACGGAACTCGCGGATCTGCAGGTTGGCTCGCGTGGTAATGTCCGTGCGGCCACTGCCCCAGTCTTCGGTCATCTCGGCCAGGCCGCGCAGCTGGTGCGTCGTCAGGCTGGCACCGGGCACGCGCAGACGCAGCATGAAAGAATCCTGAGCGGGGGAGACGTAGAAGAGGCCGTGGAACTTGAAGCGGAAGAGATCTGCCGGTGCCGGCGCGCGGTCTTCATTGGCATGCGCTACCAGCGCGTCCCATATCTGCAACGGGTTCTGTTCGTACTTCCAGCCCTCTTCGCGGCAGAGATCCTCGACCGGAGTTCCGTGGAACGTGGGCATGGCAATGTTGGCAGCTCCGGTGCCGGGGTCTGCAGTCAGCTGACCGGTGGCGGTGTGGCCGACGTAGGGCAGCCGCTGCGAGAGGCCGCTGAAGAATCCAGCGAGGTACTCTTTCTGCTCCAGCGAAAACTCTTCGCCGTGCAGTGGATTCTGCTGGCCGTTGAGATCGGAATGGACGGTGACTGGCGTCGACATAGGGCTCCCTGCAGGATGCGGAAACGAAGGTCTGGCGATCGGCGCAGCAGGGAAGTCGATACAGGTGCGTGCAGGCAAAGACCACAACGCACAGAACTCCCGGCTGGGATGATCGGAGGGTCAGAGCTCATACGGGGAGCGGGTGGATTGTAAGGGGTGGTTCGCAGTGTGATCGTGTGATCAGCTCCAGAGGTGACGCCGTGGTCTTCTCTGGAAGCGGCAAGCCGGACAGGGGCTTTCGCTAATGCGTCCAGCATAGCATCTTTCCCGTTCAGCGCCAACGGGTTTTCCACTGCGACGCAAACAGCCTGTGTTGACGGGGCTTTTGACGACGCGGCGATGGTTCGTGCTTGCTTCTGGCCGGGGCGTGTGTTACATCTCGGTTACTGTCCCGAGTCACAGCGACGCCTTGATGCGTGGCAACAAGCCTGACGGCACCCTCGCCTGGTGCAACGTCCTTTTGCGCCTCAATCGACCCCCGCTACCGGTCGGCCCGCAGCCCTGCGGCGCAAGTATGAGTCATCGAAGACATCCGCCCAACAAGCCGCGCCGGCGCTGCCTGCCGTGCGCTCCTGGTTTCGCACGCCTGTCCACCCTTCAAGAGGGAATCCATTCATGACCTTCAAGTTCATTGCGCAACGCGCTCTCCCTGTACTGCTGGTTGCTACTGCGTCGGCGCTCGTCGCGCAGGCTCCCGCGGCACCGTCCACGTCGCGCTCGCCGGTCAGCATCAGCGTCTACGACCGCACACGCACCGACGCCAACGACTGGTTCGCCGACCCGCCGTACACCTCCACCTATCCATACGTCGAGCAGTTGATGCGCGTCAGCGTGGCACAGCGGATCAAGCACTTCGACTGGCAGCTTGAGATCGCGCAGGCCGATGTCTTCGATGTGCCGACGACGTCGGTCTCGCCGGTGCTTGCACAGGGGCAGCTCGGTCTCGGCGGCACCTACTATGCGGCCAACACGAATACGTTGCCGGCTGCTGTATCGTTGCGTGGCGCGTACCTGCGCTACCACGGCAGCGGCCCGGACACCTCGCTGCGCCTCGGCCGCTTCGAGTTCTTCGATGGCACGGAGACCACTCCGGCGAACAAAACGCTGCTCTGGCTGCAGACCAATCGCATTCAGCACAGACTCGTCGGGAACTTCGGCTTCTCCAACGGTCAGCGTAGCTTCGACGGCGTCGACGGGCACTACGGCAAGGGCTCATGGGACATCACCGCGATGGCCGGAAGGCCCACGCAGGGCGTCTTCAACATGAATGCGAACCCGGAGTTGAACGTCGATATCCAGTACCTCGCGTTCACCAGGCACGACCTCAGCGACCATCTCGTCTGGCGCGTCTTCGGGCTGGGCTATCACGATGGACGCACGGGCTTGCTGAAGACCGACAATCGCACTCCCGCAGCGCGTGCGCTGGACCACAAGAACATTCGCATCGGCACCTACGGCGCGGACGCCATCGCCAATGTGCCGGCCGGTCCGGGCAGCTTCGATCTGCTGTTCTGGGGCGTGCTGCAGAACGGCAGCTGGGGCCTGCTGAACCAGCACTCCGGCGCAGCGGCAGTGGAGGCCGGCTATCGCTTCGACAACGTGGCGAGCAAGCCCTGGGTGCGCGGCGGATTCTTTCGCAGCACCGGTGATGCCAACGCCACAGACGGTGAGCACAACACGTTCTTTCAGGTGCTGCCGACGCCACGCATCTATGCCCGATTCCCGTTCTACAACCTGATGAATGATCGTGATGAGTTTGTGCAGGTGGTCGATAACCCGACGAAGAAACTGGAGCTGCGTTCGGACCTGCACTTCCTGCAGCTCACTTCGAACACCGACCTCTGGTACGGCGGCGGCGGCGCGTTCGACAACTCTGTCTTCGGCTACACCGGCCGGCCTGCAGGCGGACACAACAGCTTTGCGACGACGGCGGACATCAGCGCCGACTGGCAGATCACCCACGCGCTGGCGCTGAACCTCTACTACGCTCACGCGTACGGCAAGTCGGTCGTCGCGAACGATTACGCCGCCGGACAGGCCGCCAACTTCGGCTATCTGGAGCTGGTGTACAAGTGGGGCATCGCACAGCGCACGTCGATGAGCAGGTAGCGCATGGGGGCGGGGCGGGCCGGTTGACGGCGCGTCCCGCTACTAAGAATGCAAATGCAATAGAATGGAAGCTGCACTCATACTCCAGTCTCATCCACGAACCAGCTCCCCCAGTCGTCGGGATCGGCAGGCAGAACCGCAACAGACGTGACGGAGGGCCGATGGCACATGCGAGCTTCGACGGACTTCGCGTTCTTTCGCTGGAGTCGCGCCGCGCGAAGGAGGTCGACAAGCTGATCCGCACGTATCGCGGAGAGCCTGTTGTTGTGCCTTCCATGCGCGAGGTCAAGCTCGCGTCGAATGCTGCGGCGCTGCAGTTTGCAGAGCGGCTGTTGCGCGGCGAGATTGATGTGGTGATCTTCCTCACCGGCGTCGGTGTGCGTGCGCTGCTGGAGGTCGTGGAGACGAAGTATGATCGCGAGTCGATCCTCACGGCGCTGCGTGCCACCCGCGTCGTAACGCGCGGGCAGAAGCCGGAGCAGGCTCTGCGCGAACACAAGGTGAAGAGCTTTGCGACGGCGCCAGAGCCGAGCACATGGCATGAGCTGCTGGAGGTAATGGACGACCGCTTCGGCGAGGAGTTGAAGTCGTTGCGCGTGGCACTGCAGGAGTATGGTGCTACCAACCCGGAGTTGATCGCCGAGCTGAACCTGCGCTGCGACACGGTGATGAAGGTGCCGGTCTACCAGTGGGCGTTGCCGCTGGATCTGCAGCCGCTGCGCGACGCGGTGCAGGCTATCATCGCCGGGCAGCTCGACATTGTTCTCTTCACCACGGCCGTGCAGGCGATTCACCTGATGATGGTGGCGCAGCAGATGGACGCGGTCGCGCCGCTGGTGCAGGCGTTTGCCAACACGGCAGTGATCTCGATCGGGCCCACGACGACGGCTGAGTTGCTGCACTACGGCATCACGCCGGACTTCGAGCCGTCGCGTCCGAAGATGGGCTTCCTGGTCAACGAGGCCGCGCAGTATGGCGGGCAGGTGCTCGCGAAGAAGCGTGGCGGGACCGTGCGGTCTGAGCCGGTTGCGTCGTCGGAGGCCAGCCAGGAGCGCGTCGCGATGGCGGTGCCGCGCGTCGCCGAGTCCACCAGTACGATGGCCGGCTTCACGGACAACCTGCACTCGTTTCAGTTTCTGCATGAGATCACGAGCCGCATCGCCGCAGCTGATCCGTTGCACAGTGTGCTGGACCGCATCGTTACGTTTGTCGGTGCGGTGATCCCCTGCGATTCGTGTTTCATCTACGTCATCGAGACGGAGCGCGAACAGCAGAAGCTGGTGCTGCGGGCCTCGCGCAATCCGCACGCCGACCTTGTCGATCGGCTCGATCTGCCGATGGGGCAGGGCATTGCGGGCTGGGTAGCCGAGCACCGCGAGCCCGTCGCCATCGCCGCGAAGGCTTCCGATGATCCGCGCTTCATTCCGTTCAGAAACGTGCCGGAGGACAGCTTTGAGGCAATCCTGAGCACGCCGATTCTGTGCGCCAGCCGCGTCGTCGGAGTCATCAACCTGCAGCACAGGCACAGCTACCGACACAGCGAGGTCGAGGTGCGCCTGCTCTCGATGATCGGCGTTCTCGTCGGCGCGGAGATTGAACGTGCGCGCCTGGAGAGCGAGAACCTGCAGCTCTCCGACCGGCTGGAGACGCGCAAGACCGTGGAGCGCGCCAAGGGTGTTCTGCAGCGCGACCTGTCACTCGACGAGAGCGATGCGTATCGCCTGATGCAGCGCGAGAGCCGCCAGCGCCGCAAGACGATGCGCGAGATCGCCGAGGCTGTGCTGCTGGGCGACGACATGCGCCGCGATACGAGTGAACGAGCCTCCTCCTGACGCGATTGTTTGGACGTGAACCGACGCGTCCCGTATGATCCGGCTACATTCATCGACTCTTCGATCGAGGTTGCATCCATGCACCGCGCTACTCTTCTCGGCTGTTTTGGCCTCGTTGTTTCGTGTTCCATCGCGGCGCAGAGTTACACCGTGCCCGCGTCAGCCGCCACGGTGGAGTGGGGCCACTACGCCGCCAACGTGAAGCCCGCCATCACGGTTCACAGCGGAGACACTGTGACGCTGCAGACGCTTTCCACCTGCGGGCCGACGGATCGCCTGATCGCGCGCGGACTGAAGCCGGAGCAGATACCGGCCTACAACGATGAGGTCTACAGAAACTATCCCGAGGCGGACAAAGGTCCCGGCGGGCATATTCTTACCGGCCCGGTAGCCATCGCCGAAGCCGAGCCGGGCGACGTGCTGAAGGTGGAGATTGTTGCGATCCATCTCGACACAGACTTTGCCTGCAACGGCTTTGGTCTGCATCGCGGCTTCCTGCCGATGGAGTTTCCGTACAGCCGTCAGCGGATCATCCCACTGGATCGGGAGAAGATGATCGGCCACTTTGCTCCGGGCATCGAGATACCGCTGCATCCGTTCTTCGGCAGCATGGGTGTGGCGCCGGCGCAGGGACGCGTGGACAGTGCTCCACCCTTTGCGCACGCCGGCAACATGGACAACAAGGAGCTGGTCGCCGGCAGCACGCTCTACATCCCGGTCGCTGCGAAGGGCGCTCTCTTCGTCGCCGGCGACGGCCACGCCGGCCAGGGCAACGGCGAGGTGGACATCACGGCGATGGAGACGTTCCTCACCGGCACCTTCCGGTTCACCGTGCTGAAGGGCAAGCCCCTGCTGTGGCCGCGCGCGGAGACGCCGACGCACGTCATTACCATGGGCTTCAGTCCCGACCTGAAGGAGGCCACCGAGCACGCGCTGCGCGACATGATCGACTACCTTGTGACGGAGAAACACATGACCCCGGACGATGCCTACATGCTGGCAAGCGTCGCTGTCGATCTCGACATTACGCAGCTGGTCGACGGCAACGTGGGCGTCCATGCCATGTTGCCGAAGGCGATCTTCGTCTCCGCCGCGCAGCCATAGCCGGACGCATGATGCGCGCAGACGGCCGCTTCACTTCCTCTATAATCGGGAGCAAGTGAAGCGGTTGCGGCGCGGCATCCGGTTGCCTCGTCAGCAGCGGCGCACGAGGCCTTCGAGGTTCGCATGATCGATCAGGAATTTCTATTGAGACATGCTCCCATCAGCGGAACCGGTGCTGACGAAGGCCCGTCAGCGACGTATTTGCGTGCCTTGCTGGAGAACAGCCCGATTCCGATCGTTGTGCTCGATGGCCAGCACCGGTTCACGATGTGCAACCCCGCGTTTGAACGGCTCTTTCAATACACTCCGCAGCAGCTTGCGTCGGAGGACATTGATGCTCTCATCGCGGGCCCGGAGATGGCCGAGCACGCCGGCCAACTGACGCGCGCCGTGTTGCAGGGCTGCAAGGTGCACACCATGGCGCAGCGTCGTCGCCGCGACGGGCTCACCATCGATGTGGAGATCTATGGCATCCCGCTGGTCGTGGACGGAGAGCTGGCCGGCGTCTACGGCATCTACCAGGATGTGACCGAGCGCAACCGCGCGCAGCAGGCCTACCGCGCTATCTCTGACCAGCTTGAAAACCTGCAGCAGGAGGAGCGTCGCCGGCTCGCGCGCGACCTGCACGACTCCACCTCGCAGGAACTCGCCGTGCTGAACTGGAACCTTACCCGGCTCACCCGGTTGCTGGATGAGCAGTTGCAGGAAGCTCCAGCAAATGCAGAGACACCCTCGCCCATCAAGGATCTCGTCGAGGAGACGCGTGCGATTGCTTCGCAGTGTTCGGCGCGGATTCGCAGTGCGGCCTACCTGTTGCATCCGCCGCTGCTGGGCAAAGGTGGGCTGGCGCTGGCCGTTCCCTGGATGGTGGAAGGCTTCGAAGAACGCAGCGGCATCCACGTTGCGCTGACGATGGACGCGGACCTCGGCCGCTTCAACGACGAAGCGGAGATTGCCATCTACCGCGTGTTGCAGGAGGGCCTGGCGAATGTGCTGCGCCACTCCGGCAGTGCGGAGGCCGAGGTCTCGCTGCAGCATCGTGCCGGCTGGCTGGTGCTGCGGATGAGCGACCGCGGCGATAGCCCGTCGCGCCAGCAGCTGATGCAGGCTTACCATAGCCGCAGCGGCGTCGGCATCAGCGGGATGCGCGAGCGGCTGGAGCGGTTGGGCGGCTGCCTGGCGATTGAATGTGTCCCCGGGGGCACGACGCTGCAGGCTACCGTGCCGGCGGAGGGCTGATGGCTATGAATCCGATGCGTGTCCTGATTGCCGACGACCACATGCTGATCCGCCGCGGCGTGCGCGACCTGCTGGCCACCCGCGAAGGGCTGGAGATCGTCGGCGAAGCGGCGAACGGCGCCGAGGCGGTGGAGATGGCGACCCGCCTGCAGCCCGACGTGGCCATTCTCGACTACTCGATGCCGGAGATGAACGGGCCACAGGCTGCGCGGCTCATCGGCAAAGCATCGCCTGCCAC
>JAJZFE010000139.1 GCA_021798655.1 Acidobacteriota bacterium
TCCGCGAGGCCGTGCAGGGGTTGGAGAGCCAGGGCCGCGTGCATGAGATTGCAGGCCGCGAGGAACGCATCACCGCGATAGCGAAAGAATATGCGAAGTCCCCGGAGGGAACGCTGGTTGTCTCGCCCGACAATCGTTCCCGCGTGGAGATCAACCTGGCGATTCGTGGCGAGATGCAGGAGCGTGGTTTGGTCAGCAAAGATGACCATCGTATCGAAACACTTGTGCAGCGCCAGGACCTCACCGGGCCGGAGCGGACATGGGCCGCGCGGTACGAGTTCAACGATGTAGTGCGCTACGCGCGTGCATCGAAAGAGACCGGCATGGAGCGCGGTGAGTACGCGCGGGTCAAGACCGTGGATGTCGAGAGGAATCTGTTGACCGTGGTGCGGGCGGATGGCTCAGAGCTGACGTACGATCCGCGACGCCAGCAGGGCGTTTCTGTCTATCGCGAGGAACCGCGCACCTTCGCCGTTGGCGACCGCATCCAGTTCACCGCGCCAGCCAACGACTTGAAGGTTGCCAACCGCGAATTGGGGACGGTCGAAGCGATCAACCCGGACGGGCAGATGCGCTTGAAGATGGACGGTGGCCGCGACGTGCAACTCGATCCGCGCGAGCATCCGCATCTCGATCATGGCTATGCGGTGACGAGTCATTCCAGCCAGGGACAGACCGCCGAGCGCGTCTTGATTCACGTCGATACCGAGTTGGCTGCGAAAGAGCTGCTCAACAGCCGTATGGCGTACGTTGCCGTCTCGCGCGGCGCGGAAGACGCGCAGATTTACACCAACGACCGCGCGAAACTGTCGGAGGCTTTAGGGTATGACGTATCGCACGAGAGCGCCCATATACCAGCGATAAAGCTGGAGAAATCCGTCACGCCGCTGCAGCCCGAGATTGCGCCGAAGCAGGAACACCACTACGGATATGCAATCGAAATGTAAAAACTGCCTGCCCATCTGAGAGCAGCACCGATTCGTCGAACGGGACAAGCATCCTGCGACTCGTACTCGAACCAGTGTCTACGTGTGCGGAGGAGGGCTCCTCCGCGCTGCGACCGCGTTCGCGTTCTCCGCTGCCACCTCTGCGGGAGGGTACTCCCGCAACGCCCTCCTATAGTTCCTGTGCGCTGAAGCGCACGGACACGGAAGCCAGACCTTGCTAAGGGGGCTCCCCTCGCGCTCTCCAAGGCCATTCGCCCTTCGGGTTTTGGCTCCCCCACGCTACGCGCGGTACCCCCAAAAAGCTCCGCTCGAAGACCTTTCCGTTTGCTACCCCCGCCTTCGCCAGGTGGCGTTCGGCATGTACATGCCGCGTTTCAACGCGGACGTGCAAAAGCCAACACCAAGGAGATAACACCATGAACACCACCAACACCATCGCCGCCATCGACAGCAAGAAGCCCAACACCAAACAGGAACTCATCGCCGCCAACATCAAGCTGCTGATTGAGCAGTTGGAAGCCCGCCGTTGCGGAGGACGTACCTAACGAGGAACTGGCTGCGGTCGCAGCATGAAGACCATGTCCGCGATCATGTAACAATTCCGACAACGCAGGAAGACCGGGCAGGCGGGATGCTGGCGCTCCCGTCTGTCGCTTTCAGCGGCGCGGGAGACACCCTGCGGGTTTCTCCCGTCCCTCTTCCGGCAACGAGAAAACTGTCATTCACAATGAATTCTGCACATTGCTCCTACACACTTCCTGCACAGCAAAAAATGGGCTCTATAGCCTAAGCCAAATCAGGTGCTTGCGAAACCCTATTCACACGGTCGAAATGACAGAGTTTCACCCCATGACAAACAGGTCTAGTTTGCGGAAGGCTGTTCCACGTGGTCGAGGATGAGGAAGCTGAGGGGAGCGTGCGTGGGCTGGAGCTTGAGGCCCAGCTGGTTCCTGAGGGCGTCGCGGAAGGCCTCGGTACTGTCGGCCACGGCGGCGTCTTCGGCGGTGAGACTGTGCATCCAGGTGAGGTTGAAGTCGTAGAGGCCGGGAAGGCCGGTCTGATCGACGACGGGGCGCGAGATGACGGCGAGGCCGGTCATGGTGGGCAGCGACGTGGCGAGGAGTGCGATAGGAACGGCGCGGGCACCGTAGTGCTGGCCCGGGAGATCCGATGGAACGTGCGCGATGACGCCGCAGGCAGGAGGCAGCTCGCCGAGGGGCGATGCGGGTGCGGGAACGGTGCAGGGATCGGAGGCAGGGTGAGGCTGGAGATGCGGGCCTGTGATGCCGGGCGCTGCAAGGATGAGCGCGAAGACGGGGGCGTCGGCGTCGACGGTGTGCACGCGCAGACCGAAGCGGTCGGCGAGAAGGGTCTGCATCATGAGACGCATCTGGTTGAGGGTGGTGTCGTTGGGAGCGCGTGCGGAGATATCGAAGAACTCGGGAGCGGCGTCGAAGGAGCCGGTGACCCAGAGTGGTGCGCCGGACCTGGGCGCTCCGGAGAAGTAACTGAAGCGGAGCGCGAGCTCTTGTGTGCCGGAGAGCTTGTAGGCGAAGGAGATGTAGCGCCAGAGTGGCTGGTGCGTGGCGAGGAACAAGCCACCCTCGGCGGCGCGGGCGTCGTCGGAGGCGATGGTGCCGTAGACGTTGCCGTTGTCGAGGGGGACGTTGCTGCGCTGCACGGAGCCGTGGCCGCTGGGGCGGACGGAGGCGACGTCAAATGCAGGCGGCGCGGCGTGCTGGGCGAGCGCGGTCGTTGCGAGCAGGAGCAGGGTGAGGAGTCGGCGCATGGGCTGGCAGGGTTCAGGAGAACGATAGACCAGCGGGAGGGCGGCAGCAACTGCCAGAGTTGGTCGAGCGTATTCGACGGCGTTTGGAGAGGACGGGGATGGCGTTTGCTGGGGTGAAAGCGCGATGCCTCACCGTCGCGACGATCAGGCTGTCGCGCAGATGAGGCATCGTGTGTTGGGGTTGGGGTCTTATGGCGCTTTCCCATCAGGTATGGTCGCCGCCCACGAAGCGGATTCCTCCGCTTCGCTGCGGAATGACAAATCGTGAAGATTGCTGGCGACTACACCTGGGAGGGAACGGCCTTAGAGTTCGAGGATGATCGGCATGATGAGCGGGCGGCGGTTGGCGTTCTTCTGGATGAAGCGCTTGAGGTCGCCGCGGATCTTGTCCTTCATGATGCCGTGGTCGCGGCGCTCCTCGTCGCTGGACTGGGCGAGGGTGCGGGCGACGATGTCGCGGGCGTTGCGGAGGAGTTCGGGGTCGTCGGCGACGAAGCCGCGGGTGGTGATCTCGGGGACGCCTTCGACCTGGCCGGTGCGCTTGTTGATGGCGATGATGGGCAGGAAGAGGCCGTCCTCGCCGAGGTGCTTGCGGTCGCGGATGACGGTGTCCTGCACGACGTCGGCGGTGGAGTTGTTGTCGATGCAGACGCGGCCTGTGGTGACCTTGCCGGTCTTGTCCGCGTGGTTGCGGTCGACGGTGAGGACGTCGCCGTCCTCCAGGAGGATGACCTTCTCGGGGACGCCGGTGGAGATGGCGAGCTCGACGTGGCGCTTGAGGTGGCGGTAGTCGCCGTGCACGGGGATGAAGAACTTCGGCTTGACGAGGTTGATCATCATGCGCAGCTCTTCCTGCGAGCCGTGGCCGGAGACGTGGATGAGGCCGTTGGTGCCGTCGTCGTGGATGACGCGGGCGTCGCGGCGTTCGAGGTGGTCGATGACGCGGTAGATGCCCTTCTCGTTGCCGGGGATGACGCGGGAGGAGAGCAGGACGGTGTCGCCGGCGTCGATCTTGGCGAACTTGTGGTTGTCCACCGCCGCGCGGGAGAGCGCGGACATGGGCTCGCCCTGCGTGCCGGAGATCATGATCATCAGCTTGCTGGCGGGGGTGTCGCGGATCTGGCTGGGGTTGATGATGAGGCCCGGCGGCGGGTCGAGATAGCCGAGGTCCTGCGCGATCTCCGAGCTGTTGTCCATGGAGCGGCCGATGATGGCGACCTTGCGGCCGTGCTTGTAGGCCAGGTCCATCGCGATCTTCATGCGGTGGATGGAGGACGAGAAGCAGGAGAAGAAGAGCTTCTTTTTGGTGGCCGCGAAGATGTCGTCGAGGCGCGGGATGACGGCCTTTTCGCCAGGTGTGAAGCCGGGGCGGTCGACGTTGGTGGAGTCCTGCAGGAGGACGAGCACACCCTGTTTGCCGAGGTCGGCGAAGGCCTGAAGGTCGAAGGGATGGCCGTCGGGCGAGGAGAGGTCGATCTTGAAGTCGCCGGTGTGCAGCACGATGCCGACGGGAGTGTGGATGGCGAGCGAGACGCAGTCGACCAGCGAGTGCGTGACGCGGATGGGGTTGATGGTAAAGGCCCCAAGGGTGACGCGGTCGCCGGGGAGAATCTCGATCAGCTCGGCGTCGTCGAGGAGGCGGTGCTCTTCGAGCTTGCCTTCGACGTAGGCGAGCGTGAACTCGGTGCCGTAGACGGGCACGTTCAGCTCGGAGAGGATCCAGGGGAGGCCGCCGATGTGGTCTTCGTGGCCATGCGTGAGGACGATGCCGCGGACCTTGTCGCGGTTCTCAAGCAGGTAGCTGATGTCGGGTACAACGATGTCGACGCCGAGGAGTTCGTCTTCGGGGAACATGAGGCCGGCGTCGATGACGAGGATGTCGTCGGCATAACGGAGAGCGAGGCAGTTCATACCGAACTCACCGAGTCCACCAAGAGGAATTATCTGTAGTTTTTCATTTGCCATGGATCTTCAGTCTATCGCACTATGCCGGCGTGGCGGCGAAGCATGGCAGGGATGAGAGGCCAGGCGTTTTGATGACGTCGTCCGCTACAGGGCACGCAGCAGCCGCGCAGGCAGCGTGAACAGCGCGCGGATCAACTCCAGCACGCCGTCGACCGCGATGCCGACGATGCGGAACGGCAACAATAGCAGCCATACTATGGGGTAGAGCACCAGCGCTACCAGAGCCAGTGGCCAACAGACGATAAGGAGGAGGATGAACAGCAGCAGCTTCATGGAATGCACCTTTCTTCTGAATACGTCAGGCAGCCGTATTTCGTTCCGCAGCAGCCGCGCCTGCTTCCTTCATCAGTGCCTCATGAATCACCATCTTGAGGTAGGTCTGGTATTTGAGACCTTTCTTTTCGGCCTGCTGGCGGGCGAGTTCGATGTCGGCGGGGTCGAGACGGATGGTGGTGGTGGGCAGACAGGCTTTACGCGCGACTGTGCCCCGGCCAAGGCGACCTTCGGAAGCGGCTTGCTCAAACGCCGCCATCGATTCGTCTTCGTGTGTGTCCCACCACTCCGCTTCTTCGGCCTCCGATTTGAAGTCAGGAAAGGTTCTGGTCTCCGGCATCTCTCTTCTCCTTCAACGTGAAGTAACGCTCGTGCCATCTTGTCCTGAGCGGGACTGCTGTGATGACGCGGATCTTTCCGTTGCGCGGCGTTGTAACAATGCGGAGGATTCGACCGGAGGCAGTCTCGCCGATCTGCTCCGTGCGTTCTTCGCCGTTTCTCATCGTCACGCTGAGGTCGATAGGGTCATTCGTTACGACTTCTTCGGCCTCGTGCGGTAAGACGTTGTGTCTCGCAATATGGCTGATGTTTGCTTCGCACCAATCGAACTCTACGCGTGAAAGTGCTTCCTTCTTCAGGTATGCGTCTGCCATAAGAAACTCTTCTGCCCTGCTTTACCACACGGCTGTATATGGCGCTGCTTCAGTGCGCATCCTGAGGTATCGAGGCGCAGGACGATTGACCATCACGCTCTGACATCGTAGCTACTTTGTAGCTACGATGTCAACGGCTATCGCAAGAGGTCTTCAAGTGTGGTGGAGAGTTCGGTCTTTTCGTCGCGGTACTTGACGATGATGGGGGTGTAGACGGAGAGGCCGAGGTCCTTGCCGGAGCCGTGGGTGATGGCGCGGCTGCCGGCGACGACGACGGCGCCAGAGGGGATGATGAGCGGAGAGTCGGCGGTGGCCTTGAGGACGGTGTTGTTGGGCAGGTCATACACGGGTGTGCCGCGGGTGAGGATGACGCCGGCGGCGAGGACAGCACGGCTGCGGACGATGGTGCCTTCGTAGACGCCGGTGTTGCCGCCGATGAGGGCGTCGTCTTCGATGATGACGGGCGAGGCGTTGACGGGTTCGAGGACGCCGCCGATCTGCGCGGCGGCGGAGAGGTGGACGCGCTTGCCGATCTGGGCGCAGCTGCCGACCAGGGCGTGCGAGTCGATCATGGTGCCCTCGTCGACGAAGGCGCCGACGTTGACGTAGGCGGGGGGCATCATGACGACGCCTTTGGCGAGGTGTGCGCCGGCGCGGACGCTGCTGCCGCCGGGGACGATGCGGACGCCGTCTTCGGGAGAGAAGCGGCGGGCGGGGTAGGTGGCCTTGTCGACGAAGGAGAGCGCGGCGACTCCGCCGGGGTGGCTGCCGTCCATCTGCACCAGCGCGCCGAGGCGGAAGCCGAGCAGGATGCCGCGCTTGACCCAGGGGTTGACGCGCCAGCCGGTTGCGACGGCGGGGTCGGGCTCGGCGGAGCGGAGCGTGCCCGCTTCGAGGGACTCGCGGAGTTCGGTGAAGGCGGCGAGCGCCTCCGGCTGGCCGATGGCAGCGGGGCCGATAGAGAACCAGTGTTCAATCGTCGTTTCGAGGGCGTTGGGGGTAGTAAGGCTCATGGATACATCGATTGTACCGGCTGGCGTCATGGGGTGGTGTGAGGTCTGGCGGGTGTTCGCGATCGGTCAGCTGCGGGTTGCATGTGACCAAAAGGCGAGCTACGAGTAGAGCCTTGCGTACTGCTAACGTCCACGGTCGGTTGTGGGTATGATGTGGGAACCCAAAGCAGAGAAGTTTGTTGGGACGACAGACCAAACATCGCAGCCCTCTCGAAAGCAGGTACGAAGAAGCGGGCGCGTCTTCCTGACATTGTCCCCGACCAGCGTCCGCGTACCCGGAGAATACAGAATGTCTACCTATGAGGCGCTGAGCTTTTTGGGGCTCGATCACTATGCCACGGCTGCGGATATCAAAGCGGCGTATCGCCGTATGGCTGCGGCGCTGCAACTGGATGCGAACACGGACGATCCGCTGCGGGTGCATGTGGCCGAAGAGCGGATGTACTGGCTGAAGACGGCGTATGGCGCGCTGCAGCATCGCGTGGGGCATACTGCGCCCGATGACGAGACGCTGGCGGGCGCGGAGACTGGTGCGAGTGCCGAGGCTACGACGACGAGGAAAGCTC
>JAJZFE010000502.1 GCA_021798655.1 Acidobacteriota bacterium
TTTGAGCTGCGCGCAGCGAGACAGTCATCATTCCTCCAACAAGGTCCTGCAGTGCACCAGACAAACTTATTCCCAAGGTTGATGAAAGCATGTAAACCGGCGAAGGAGGGTTGTGCCCCGACACCGGTCAACAGATAATCTTCCAGCCTTAGGCGATAGACAGTTTCCTACCCATACTAGATACAACGGCTCTGCAAAATCATAAGTCCAACGGCTCTGCATACCTTCTGCAGACAACGCATGCTGGCAAAACTTGAGGTAACGCGCCAAGAATACCATCTCCTAACGAGTAAATAAGAAATAACCCCCAAGGTGTTCCGGCGGGCGATCATCGACGACAGGGTGCCGAACCAGAATGGTGTATCTACACCATGCCTGATGAAGTGCTCAATGGGAAAGAACCAGAGAGGGTACGTTGCTGAGGCGGCGGGGAGATGGAGGCGGCGATTGCCGGAGATTCTGCGGAGTGGGTGCAGATGCTATTCTTCCCAAAAACCGGTTGCCGATAGAAGCCGTCCGCTGGGGCGGCCTGGGAGCCGCGGTGGCAGAGGAGGACGGAGAGATGACGCCACAGGATGGGGAGTCGCCGAGAACGTTCATTGCGCCGGTGGGCGGAGCCGCGCAGGGCGGACCGGAGGTGGCGGCAGCCTATGGACTGCGACCACTGTCGACGGGCGAGGTGCTGGACAGGACGTTTTCGATCTACCGGGCGCACTTCTGGCTGTTTGCCGGGCTGGCGTCGCTGTCAGGCTCGTTCAGCCTGATACTGAATGCGGTGCAACTACTGGTACACCGCATGGTGCTGCTGCATCATGGCTTTCGGATCGCGGCGCTGGAGGCGCAGATTGCGACGATTGCGATGACGGTGCTGATGCTGCCGGTGGAGGCGGTGGTGTACGCTGCGTCCGTGCTCGCGCTGTGCGAGGTGTACCTGGGCCGAGAGATTCGGGTCAGGAAGGCGCTGCAATCGACGATGCAACGGTGGGCGCGATACGTTGGGATTGCGCTGTGGCAGGGCTGGAGCGCGGCGTGGCTGCTGACGCTTGTGGTGCTGCCAGGAGCGGTGCTGCTGGGCATGGCGGCCAGGTCGCCGATGTTCCTTGTGTTCGGGGCAACGATGGTGTTCGTGGGCGCGGTGGGAGGCGGCGTCTACGGCGCGATTGCATACATTCGAAACTCGCTGGGGATTCCGGCAGCACTGATGGAAGGCACGGGGGTGCGCGCGTCGATGCGGCGAAGCAAGGTGCTGGCGGCAGGGACGAAGGGCCGCATCTTCGTGGTGCTGTTGATTGCCGTGGCGTTGTATATAGTGGCCGGCGCGATTGAGTCGCCGATGGCGTTCTTCATTGCGCGATCTCCGCTGCAGGATCATGTGCTTGCGCAGGCGTCTGTTCTGCTGATTGGATTTGTCGCGCACCTGCTGGTGTCGCCGGTGGCGCTGATTGGATTGACGCTGGTGTACTTCGATCAGCGCGTGCGCCTGGAGGCGTTTGACCTGGTGATGATGATGGGAGGGGGGTCTGGCGCGCCGGCTGCGGCGGCGAGCGCAGGCAGCGATGCGCACGAGTCGACGGGGAGCGATGGTCAAGGTTAGTGGATACCGCATGATCGCCGCGATGCTGATGGTGATGGCGATGGGAGAGCCGCCTGCAGCACGTGCGGCAGCGCTGCAGACTGTTTCGGCGGCGGCGTTTCAAGCAGAGGTGGTCCGGCTCGAAGGAGTGGTGGCGCAATGCGCAGCGGTGGCGGCGTGCAAGGTGGAGAGCGTTGGCAATGATGTACAGGTGGACGATCCGGCGAAGGGCGGCTTCGAGGAGCACTGGGAGTGGCTGCGCGCTGCGTTGAAGACAGCGAAGACGGCGAAGGCTGGAGAGCGTGCGACGCTGATGCGGGAGGCAGAGGCGCGGCTCGCGGAGATGGCGCAGGAGAGTGTGGCGGCGTCGGACACGCAACAGGACTTTAGCCATGCACGTGCGGTGGCGAACGCGGTTCTGGCGCGACCGGAGTTCCTGAGCGACGGCGGGCCGACGTGGTGGGACAGGGCGAAGGCCCGGATGCTCGCGTGGGTAAGCCGTTTCTTTGAAGGCGTGGTGAAGGTGGGCAGCGCTGCGCCGTGGCTGGGGACGCTGCTGGAGTGGGTGTTTTACGTTGGAACTGCGGTGGGGTTGCTGTTCTTTCTGCTGCGGAATCTGGCGCGGCAGAGATTGCGTGTGGCGTTTGGCGGAGCGACGTTGCGCGCTGCGGCGTGGGAGAACGAAGCGGAAGACTGGGCACAATGGGCGGAGCAGCACGCGGCAGCACGCGAGTGGCGCGAGGCAGTGCACGGCTTGTACTGGGCGGCCATCATCTTGCTGGAGGCTCGACGCGCGTGGCGGCATAATCCGACACGCACGCCACGCGAGTATGTGCTGCTGCTGAAGCGAGGGTCTGCGCAACAGAAGCGACTACGCAGCCTGACCCAGATCTTTGAGCGCGTTTGGTATGGACTGCGCGAGGCAGATGAGGCGGAGTACATCGAAGCGCGCACGCTGTATGAGCAACTGGCGGCGAGCACGCTGGAGGCCGAGGACAACACGGTCGGCACAAGCGAAGCGCTTTCGACGGGAAGCGTGGCATGAGCCGGGGAGCGAGCGCATACGACCGCAGGATGCTGTTGACGCTGTGTCTCGTGATGGTGGTGATGATCATAGGCGTGAGTATCCTTGCGCCCCAGAGCGAGGAGGATAATCCGAGACCGACGACGACCAACAGCGGTCCGCATGGAGCGAAGGCGGCGTATCTGACGTTTGAGGGCCTGGGGAGAAAGAGCACGGAGTGGAACCGCTCGCTCGAGGGATTGAATAAAGACGTGAGCGATGAGCAGGCTGCGCGCACTACGCTGATCCTGGCGGAGCCGGAGTACGATGCGACGGAACGCAAGGCGCTGGCCGCAGAGTTGAAGCAGTTTCTGGAGCGTGGTGGGCGCGTGCTGGCGACAGGACCAACCGGCGCGCTGCTGCTGCCGGACGGAGATGTGCAGGCTCCGGGATGGATCGAAAGCGGACTGTGCCATACGACACCCGAGGGGCCGGGGACGCTGGCGCGCGCGGGCAGCGTGGAGATGGGCGACAGCTCGAGGTGGGCTAGTGCGGGGCCGCAGTATCGCGTGGAGCAGAGATGCGGCGAGGACGCCGTGGTGGTGCGATATGACGTCGGGAAGGGTGAGGCGGTGTGGTGGAGTTCGTCGGCTCCGCTGGAGAATGCGGAGTTGAGGAACGATGCAGACCTGCGGCTGCTGATGGCGACGGTGGGAAGCGGGCGCGATGTGGTGTTCGATGAGTCGCTGCATGGAGAGGTGAAGACGCTGTGGGATGCGGCGAAGGGGTTGCCGCTGCGCTGGCTGGCGGCGCAGGCGGCACTGCTGTTTGTGTTGCTGGTGGTGAGCTTTGGCAGAAGGCGCGGGCCGATGCGATCGCCAGTGCAACTGCCGCGGAGTTCGCCGGTGGAGTTTGCCGTGTCGATGGGCGATTTGTATGAGAAGGCGGCGGTGAGCAGTGCGGCCATGGAAGCTGCAAAGCGGCGATTACTGCGGGTGCTGACGCGCGAGGCGGGGTTGACGCAGGGAACGGTCGAAGAGGGGCCGGAGGCGATTGCCGAGGCACTGCAACTGCGGCTGGGCGGCGACTGGTCGCGACTGAGCGAGCACCTGCAAGAGGCGCAGAAGGCACAGCATGAGGCCATCGCGATGGGTAGTGCGCTGGCACTGGTGCGCGCGTTGAGCGAGGATGCAGAGAGCGTGCGGCAGAGCCTTGCCCCGGACGATGGGCGGCATGCGAGGTTGCAGGTTGAGTCGTTGTCAATGAGAATTTCTTGATTTGAATGGGAGAGCGAGTGAGCGAAGACGGTGCGGGTGTAGCGGCGGCAAACGAGTTGTTCACCAGAGGACAGGTGCAGATCGGGCGCGTGATTGCGGGACAGCAGGAGGCCATTGCGCAGGCGTTGCTGACCATGCTGTGCGGCGGCCATGCGCTGATTGAAGGCGTGCCCGGAGTGGCCAAGACGCTGGCGGTGAAGACGCTGGCGCGATTCCTGGGGCTGGAGTTCCGGCGCGTGTCGGGAACGCCGGATATGATGCCCGCGGATATTTTGGGAACGAGCGTGTTCTCGCCCGCATTTGGCGAGCGGCCCGGCGAATTCAGCTTTCATCCGGGTCCGGTGTTCACGCAGTTTCTGCTGACCGATGAGATCAATCGGATACCGCCCAGGACGCAGGCGGCGCTGTTGGAGTCGATGGAAGAACGACAGGTGACCGCGGACGGCGAGCGGCATGAGCTGGATAGATTTTTTACGGTGTTTGCGACGCAGAATCCGGTGGAGTTTGAGGGCACGTACCCGCTGCCGGAGGCGCAACTGGATCGGTTTCTGTTGAAGATCAAGATGGAGTATCCGGAGTTGGCTGACGAGCGCGTGGTGCTGGAGCGTCACCATGCGGCGCTGGATAGTGAAGGGCTCGCGGAGACCTTGATTGAGCCGGTTCCGTTTGAGCTTCTGACGGCTGCGCGACGGGAGATTCGTGCGGTGCGCGTGGAGCCGGCGATCTTCGATTACCTGCTCGCTGTGGTTCGCAGAACAAGGGCGTGGCCGACGATTGCGCTGGGAGCGAGCCCCCGGGCGAGTACAGGATTGCTGCTGGTGGCGAAGGCGTTTGCGGCGCGCGAGCAGCGGGACTTTGTGATTCCCGATGATGTGAAGGAGGCTGCTCTGCCGGTGCTGCGGCATCGGCTGGTGCTGCGGCCGGAGGCGGAGC
This sequence comes from Acidobacteriota bacterium, assembly GCA_021798655.1. Next base: position 4,787 of record JAJZFE010000502.1, read on the forward strand.
TTGAAGGACTGGATGCGGACCGCGTGGTGAGGGATGTGCTCGCGGCTACCCAGGTGCCGAAGTGATACAGAAGAGATCCGGGATTGGCGCAAACCTCCGGGCTTTCGCGCCGCAGGCTGAAGCACTGAAGCCATTTGTGCGCTGACACGTTATGCAGACATTGATTCCACCATCCGCGAGGGCAACGGCGAGGCCGCTGGGAAAGGGCGGGCGGGTGCTGGGCTATGGGCTGACACCGCTGGCGTTGGTGCTGCTTGCCGTGGGACTGGTGATGGCGGTGCCCGCGTTTTTTCATCCGCGACAAATTTATTTCATGCTCGGATGGGATGGACTGATCGCGCTGCTGGTGCTAGTGGATGCGGTACGGCTTCCCCGCCCCGAGCAGTTCACGGTGACGCGGACGTTTGTGGATTCTCCGCAGTTGGGGAGGGCTACGCGCGTGGAGTTGGCCGTGCGCATGGAGGCCGATGGGATTGCGGATGTGCGGATGGTGGATGATCTGCACCCTGCACTGATGGCGATGCCGGTGGAACAGCGGGTCGAGGCGTTTCCCCGCGAGGAGGTGGTGAGTGCGTCGACGATCTATCCGCGCGAGCGTGGAGATTTTACGCTGAGGTGCGTGTACCTGCGCTATCGCGGAGTACTGAGACTGGTGGAGCGTTGGGCTGTAGCAGAGCCGGTGGACGAGACTTCCCATGCGGAGGACGCCGCGCGGCAGCAGAGGGTGCGGGTGTTTCCAGCGCATGAGGATAGCCGCCAGAGTACGCAGTTTTATCTGCTGCGCGCGCGGCAGATTGAGATGCAGAAGCGCAAGCTGCAACTGCGCGGGGTGGGGCGTGAGTTCGAGAGCCTGCGGGATTATCAGCCGGGCGATGAGCTGCGGAAGATTTCCTGGACGGCGACGGCGCGGCGCGGCAAGCTGGTGACGCGGCAGTTTACGGTGGAGCGCTCGCAGCAGGTGTGGATGATGCTCGATGCGGGAAGGCTGTCGCGGACGGCGTTTGAGCTGCGGCGCGACGGAGCCGAAGCCCTGGCTGAGACATCCGCAGAACGAGAGGCCTCACATCTGCTGACCGTGACACAGTTAGACCAGGCGGCAACCGCGGCGACGATGCTGGCGCGGGTGATCCAGGGGGCGGGCGATAAGTTCGCCATGATGGCGTATGGACGCGAAGTGCAGCAGTTGCTGCCGCCGGGCGCGGGCGCGATGCATCTGCGGCTGCTAATCGATCTGCTCAGCCAGACGAGGTCGGAGGCGGCGGAGGCGGACCATCTGAATGCGGTGGCGAGATTGAAGACGGCGCAGCGACGGCGCGGGCTGATCGTTTGGATTACGGAGCTGACGGATAGTGTGGGCAAGCCGGAGCTGGTGAGTGCAGCAAGTGAACTCGGCAGGCGGCACCTGGTGGTGCTGGTGCTGTTGAAGCATCCGGAGTTGGAGGAGATGGCGGCGCGCAAGCCGAAGACGCGGGAGGAGATGTTCCATTCGGCGGCGGCGCAGGAGATGCTGGAACGGCGGCGCGAGACGATTGCACAGTTGGAGAGGCAGGGCGTGCTGATCGTCGAAACCATAGCGGCCGAGGTGGGGATGCAGGCGGTGAGCAAGTATCTCGAGGTGAAGGCTGAGGGATGGTTGTAGCGATACAGTTGCCAGTTCTCAGTTGTCCGTTGCTGCTGACTTGCGGCCGCCTTCGGTGAGCCAAAGGATGAGGACGGTGAAGAGGACGGCGCCGACGGAAAACTTGAGCGCGATGGGGGCGTGGGTGGGCGAGAGAAAGGCTTCGAGCGTGCCCGCGATGATGAGCAGAGGGATGGTTCCGGCGACGAGTTGAACGGCTTCCAGGCCAGCCAGAGCGAGCGCTGCGCGGCGGCGCAGCATTCCGGGAAAGAGGATTCCTGCACCGAGTCGGAGGCCGGCAGCACCGGCAAACATGATGCTGGGAAGCTCAAGCGCGCCGTGCGCCGTCATGAAGCTGACCAGGCTGAGGAGCATGTGGTGCTGCGCGCAACAGGTGAGGACTGTGGCAATCTGCAGGCCGTTGCTGAACAGCAGATAGAGCGTGCCGAGACCGGCGAAGATGCCGCCGGCAAAGGTGAGAAAGCAGACCGTGATGTTGTTGGTCATGATGCCGGAGGCGGCCTGCGGCTTGATGCTCAGCACGCCTTCGGTCCACATCTGGTGATGTTCGATCTTGTTCATCATCTGGGGGCCGAGCATGAGAGCGGCAAAGTCCGGGTGAATGGCGGTGATAAGCGCGCCAAGCAGGCCGGCGAGCAGAAAGAGTGCGGTGGCCGCCAGAACGTAACCGGAGAGCCGGCGCAGCAGACGTGGGTAGCTGTAGGCCATGAATCGCCAGAGGCTTACGAAGGAGATGCGCTGACCGGAATAGACGTAGGGG
>JAJZFE010000153.1 GCA_021798655.1 Acidobacteriota bacterium
GTCTCCGTATCCACCATGCCCATGCGCAGCAACCCTCTCCACCGACTCGCTATTCCCTACTTCTTACTTCCTGCTTCCTGCCTCACCCCAGCATCTCACCCACGACATCCTTCGCGCTCGCCAGCGCACCATCCAGGGCACCTGCATCGCTTCCGCCGGCCTCTGCCAGGTCAGGCCGCCCACCGCCCTTGCCGCCCACCTTCGCCGCCAGCACGCCGACAATCTTCCCCGCCATCAGCTTCGCTGTCAGGTCCTTCGTCACGCCGACGATCAACGACACCTTGCCCTCACTCGCCGCACCCAGCACCACCACACCACTGCCCAGCTTGCCGCGCAGCTCATCCACCAGGTTTCGCATCTGGCTCTTCGCCTCTTGCGAACCGCCCAAAGCATCGACCCTCTGGCTCAGCACCTTCACACCCTTGACTTCAACCGCGCTCCCCGCCGCATCCGCCGTCGCCGCACTCGCCGACTTCATCCGCATCTGCTCCAGCTCGCGCCGCAGCTTCTTCATCTCCTCATCCTGCTGTGCCACACGCTGGCGCAGCGCATCGCCCGACACCTCGCCCGAGCCCACAAACTGCCCCGCCACCTTCGCTACATCGGCATCCCGGCGGAACAGCTCCAGCGCGCCCGTCCCGCTCACCGCCTCCACGCGACGCACCCCGCTGGCCACCGCGCCCTCACCCACCAGCTTCAACAAACCAATCTCGCCCGTCGCCGCCAGGTGCGTGCCGCCGCAAAGCTCGGTCGAAAACTCGCCGATCTTCACCACCCGCACGCGCTCTCCATACTTCTCGCCAAACAGCGCCATCGCCCCATACTCGTGGATCGCCGTATCAATCGGCACATCCACGAACGTCTGCACCGGCGTGTTCTTCAACACCTGCGCGTTCACAATGCTCTCAATCTCCTGCAACTCCTCGTCGGCCACACCCGCAAAGTGCGAAAAATCGAACCGCAGCCGGTTCGGATCATTCAGCGATCCCGCCTGCTTCACATGCGTACCCAGCACCTGCCGCAGCGCCGCGTGCAGCAAATGCGTCCCGGTATGGTTCCGCATCACCGCCGCGCGCACCACCCCGTTCACCTGCGTGTCCACCGTGTCGCCCACGGCAATCGTCTGCTTGGCCACTACCTGATGCGCGAACACCCCCTGCACCGGCTTCTTGCAACCCGTCACCTCGGCCACCACTGTGTTGTGATCGCTGGCCGCTCCAAATGGAGAGACGATCCAACCCACATCGCCCACCTGCCCGCCCGAGTCCGCATAAAAGCTCGTCGCATCGAGCACCACCTCGCCCGTCTCCCCGGCCTGCAGGCTCGGCACACCCACGCCGTCCTTCACCAGCGCAATCACCTTCGCGCCATCCACCCGCAGCGCCGTATACCCTTCGAACTCCGTCTTCGCCAGCTCCCGATACACCGGCGCCGCCGTCTTCTGCGACCCACCCTTCCAACTAGCCCGCGCGCGCTGCTGCTCCTCTTCCTTCGCGGCCTCGAAGCCAGTCTCATCGAAATGCAGACCCGCATCTCGAGTTGCATCAGCAATGAAATCCTGAGGTAAGCCCAAAGTTTCGTAGAGCGTGAAAGCAGTACGCCCCGGGAAAGTTATTTTCAAACGCTGAAGCACCTCGACTAACTCGCGTGCCTTGTCGCCATGTACAGCATTTGGAAGAATTTTTCCTGCGGCCTCTCTTTGATCATTAGTTGCACCACTAAGCATTAGTGACGCGAGGAGTACGGCATCGTTTACCATCGGCATGACCTCGGTCTCTAAACAGAAATCACTAATCGCTTGGTAGTAGCTGTCGTACTTCCTTTTACTGATAGATCGGCTCAGTTCTAGAGACCCAGCGCCTAACACCCGCGCAAACTGCATCTCCTCCGCGAGCACCACCTTCGCCACACGCTCCGCCGACTCCTTCAACTCCGGATACGCCGCCCCCATCTCATCGCGCACCGCCAGCACCATCTCGTGCATAAACGGCTTCTCCTGCCCCAGCAGCCGTCCATGCCGAATCCCGCGCCGCAGAATCTTCCGCAGCACATACCCGCGCCCCTCATTGCTCGGCGTCACCCCGTCGCTGATCAGAAACGTGCTCGCCCGCGCGTGGTCCGCAATAATCCGCAGCGACGCCGCACCCTTCTCATCGCTCACCGCCAGCCGTTCAATCTCGCCCACACCCAAACCCAAACCAACCACTGAGTTGTCATCTCGACCGGAGGCCGCAGGCCGCAGCGGAGAGACCCCCGCATTTTGCGATTTCTCCTCGCCACCAAACCCCGTCAGCTCCGCCGCCCGCTTCAACAGCGGCGTGAACAGATCACTCTCATAGTTCGACAGCTTCCCCTGCAGCACCGCCGCCACCCGCTCCAGCCCCATCCCCGTATCAATCGACGGCTTCGGCAGCGGAGTCAGCACAAACTCATCGCCGACCTTCGCGCGATCGAACTGCATGAACACCAGGTTCCAGATCTCAACATACCGCTGGTCATCCTGCGGAAACGGCTTGTCCTCCCCCGTCTCACTTGCCGCCAGGCCAAGGTCATAAAAAATCTCACTGCAAGGCCCGCAAGGCCCCGTGTCACCCATCTGCCAGAAGTTGTCCTTGCCCGGCATCCCGAAGATGCGCTCCTTCGGCACACCTGTCTCCACCCACAGCCGCTCCGCCTCATCATCGCGCGGCACCTTCGCGTCGCCCTCGAACACCGTCACATACAGCCGACTCTTGTCGATCCCGAACCACTCCTCCGACGTCAGCAGCTCCCACGCAAACGCGATCGCGTCCTTCTTGAAGTAGTCGCCAAAGCTGAAGTTCCCCAGCATCTCAAAGAACGTATGGTGCCGCCGCGTGAACCCGACGTTCTCCAGATCGTTATGCTTGCCGCCCGCGCGCACACACTTCTGGCTGGTCGCCGCACGGCTGTACGCCCGCGTCTCCGCGCCCAGAAACAAGTCCTTGAACTGGTTCATCCCCGCATTGGTAAACAGCAGCGTCGGGTCATTGCCCGGCACCAGCGACGACGAATGCACCCGCCGGTGCTGCTTGCTCTCAAAAAACCGCAAAAACTCTTCCCGAATCTGGTTCCCGCTCAAGTTGCGCATAGACCTAAAAGTTTATCAGTGCCGCCCATACTCCATTTAGAATCGTCCTGAAGAGGCCACCGCCATGCGCAACATATCCGTGCAGGAGTTCGAGCTACACCCCGCCGACTACGTCGCGCAGGTCGAAGCCGGCGCGCGCCTCACCTTGCTCCGCGGCGGCAAAGCCGTCGCCGAAGTCCTCCCCGCCAGCTCCACCCCCGCCGAAACCGAGTACCCCAAACAGTGGGCCTCGGAAGAGGAGCGTCTCGCCGCCGTCGAAGACCTCATGCAGATTCTGCGCCGCGGCTGGGACCTGCGCGGCCTGAAGATCACTGACAGGGACGCCCTTTATGACCGCGACGAGTAGCTTCACATTCGACACGAACCTGCTCGTATACTCCGCCGACAACTCCGACCGCGCCAAACAGACTGTCTCGAACCGCATCATTACCGCCGTCATCTCCAGTGGCCAGCCCATTCTCCTTCAGTGCCTGTCGGAGTTCTACGCTGTCACCACCAAAAAGCGACGTTTATCGGCAGACGACGCTGCGCTTGTTGTGCGAAAGTTTCTGATGCTACCGCAAATAATCGCGGCCGGCGTGCGAGACGTGGATGAGGCTGTCTCGATGCAGACCCGCTATCAGATTCAGTTCTTCGACGCCCTCCTCCTCGCCACAGCCGCCCGTTCCGGCTGCGCCATACTCTTCAGCGAAGACCTGCAACACGACGGCCTGTACGGAAGTATCACCGTCCGCAACCCGTTCCTGCTCTCCTCCGCCGAACTCGACGCGCTCTTTCGATAAAATCCCCCGCAACGGCTCCACTTCCGATACCGTCATACCCACCAGCATGACCCACGCCTCCGCCACCTTCGCCACCCTCGCCACGTTCCTGGCCCGTCCCGCAGCGACCCACGGCGGCAGCCACCTCATGCGCTTCTTCTTCCGCTTCGGCCTCGCCGGCCTGCCCATCATCTCCGCGGTCGACAGCTCTTTCGTCCCGCTGCCCATCCCCGGCGTCACCGACATCCTCATCCTCGTCTACGCCGCCAGCCACGCCAACCTCTTCCTGCTCATCGGCCTCGCCACCCTCGGCTCTGCCCTCGGAGGCTTCCTCTCCCACGCAGCCGGCCGCGCCGGTGGCATGGTCTTCCTGCAGAAGTACGTCAGCGCTGCACTCCTCCAACGCGTCACGCACTGGATGGAGAGCCACGCCATCCTCGCCGTCGCCCTGCCCGCGCTTCTGCCCCCGCCCATGCCGCTCTCGCCCTTCGTCCTGGTCGCAGGAGCGGTCCACATGTCGCGCAAGACCTTCATGACCGCCTTCACGCTCAGCCGCTTCCTCCGCCACTGCCTCGCTGCCTGGATCGGCGTCCACTACGGCCGCCACGTCCTCCGCCTCTGGAACCACCTCTCCGCCCGCTGGGGTGCCACCTTCCTCACCGTCATCTGGACCGTCATCGTCCTCTTCACAGCCATCGCCGTCTGGAAGCTCGTCAAAATCTCCCGCGAGATGAAGCACCCGGCATCCACAGCTCCCGCCTGACACCCTCTGCTAAACTAGGTTTCGTGCCGGGTCCTACGCGACGTATTCCCGCCAACCCCGCCAGGTCCGGAAGGAAGCAACGGTAACGGGCCAATACGGGCGCAGTAGGGAAACCCGGTACACTTTCCCCCACAACCAAACCCATTCTGAATCATCAGATAGCCAGCCATCCTGAAGCCTGTGCAAGGCCACGGATCAGCTTTTGTGCCCACAAGTTGCCGCATCACCGCCCTGCACACCGGAACGCGGTAAGATGCTCACTGTTGCTCTTAGCCTTTGGCTTATGCCCTCGGAGGTTGGTCGTTTGAGTCTGACGTTGAAGCCCAGGAACCCTGTCCGCGCCAAAATCACAGCCGTAGGAGCGTACGTTCCGCCCCGCCTGCTCACCAACGCAGACCTCGAAACCATGGTCGCCACCAACGACCAGTGGATCACCGAACGCACCGGCATCCGCGAGCGCCACATCGTCGACCCCGGCGTCGCCACCAGCGACCTGGCCACCGAAGCCGCCCGCCGCTGCCTCGCCAAACGCGGCATCGAAGCCTCCGAAGTCGACGCCATCATCGTCGCCACCGTCACCCCGGACATGCTCTTCCCTGCCACCGCCTGCCTCGTGCAGGACAAGCTCGGAGCCAAAGGCGCCTGGGGCTTCGACCTCTCCGCCGCCTGCTCCGGCTACCTCTACGCCCTGCAGATCGGTGCCAAGCTCATCGAGTCCGGCGCGCAGAAAAAAGTCCTCATCATCGGTGCCGACGTCATGAGCTCCATCGTCGACTACACCGACCGCTCCACCTGCATCCTCTTCGGCGACGGTGCCGGCGCTACCCTCCTCGAACCGTGCACGGGCGACGAGGTCGGCCTCATCGACTACGTCCACGAAGTCGACGGCTCCGGCGCGGCAGCCCTCAACATGCCCGCCGGCGGCAGCCTCCACCCGGCCACCCACCAGACCATCGACGCCAAGCAGCACTTCGTCCACCAGGACGGCGGCTCGGTCTACAAGGTCGCCGTCCGCAAGATGGCCGAGCTCGCCGAGTCCGTCCTCCGGCGCAACGACATCACCGGAGCAGAGCTGGACTGCTTCATCCCCCACCAGGCCAACCGACGCATCATCGAGGCCACAGCCGAACGCATCGGCCTCCCCCTCGACCGCGTCGTCATCAACATCGACCGCTACGGCAACACCACCGCCGCCACCATTCCGCTCGCCATGGACACCGCCCTCGCCGACGGCCGCCTCAAAAAAGGCGACCTCGTCATGCTCGCCAGCTTCGGCGGCGGCTACACCATCGGCTCCACGCTCCTCCGCTGGGAGTTTTAGAGCAGCGTGCTGCCAGAGCCGCGTTCTGGCAGATGGAGTGACATCCGCTCCTTGATTTGTCATTCCGCAGCGAAGCGGAGGAATCTGCATCTCGCCTCGCGTACGATTCCCCCTGACAGTTGGCTCTAACCCATCAGCCCCAGCAACCGCACGATCGCCAGCGCATTCGTCGTGCGGTTCACGCCCGCCTTCAGCACGTAATCGAACCCCAGCGGATCGTCCTCGTTCGGGCTCGCCATATGCACATTGCGCCCGCGCAGTTCGGCGATCTCCGCCAGCTCAGCCAGCGCCAGGTCATGCGTAGACAGCGCGCCAATCGCTCCCGCCGCGCACAGCCCCCGCACCACCGCCTCCGCCGCCGCGCGACGATCCGCTGAGTTCGTCCCGCTCAAAATCTCATCAATCAAAAACAGCGTCTGTGCCGGGTTCTCCCGCGCCACCTGCAACACCGCGCGCAGTCGCTCCACCTCCGCCAGGAACTTCGACTTGCCCTCCGCCAGCGAGTCACGAATCGCCAGCGACGCACCCACCCGCAGCGCACTCAGTCGCAACCGCTTCGCCGGCACCGGCGCACCCGCCAGCGCCAGCAGCGCATTCGCTCCGACCGTCCGCAGCAGCGTCGATTTGCCCGCCATGTTCGACCCCGAGATCAGCAGAAACTGCTGCGCCGTCCCCGCTGAAACACCCAGCACGATATCGTTCGCCACCGCCTTCTCCCGCGGCAGCAACGGATGCACCATCGCCACAGCCTCAAACGTCGCCGCGCCCTCCACAATCTCGGGATACACATTCGCCGTGTGCTCTGCCGCATAGGTCGCCAGCGCCAGCAGCGCCTCCAGCTCCGACCACGCCGCCAGCCATCGCCGCATCGGCTCACCGTGCCGCGCCTTCCAGCGTTGCAGCCCGAACATCGCCTGCGTGCCGCCGCAGAACAGCACCGTCAGCACGGAGAACCACTCCTTCTCCCGATGCTCCACCACCATCAGCCAGCGCTCCAGCAACCCCAGCGCCTCCTCCTGCCCGGCACACTCGCGCTGCAACTCCTGCAGCCGCTCCGACTGAAAGCTCGCAGTCTGTACCATCCGCAACCCGCGCCGCAGGATCGCCGTCTGCCCAAACAGCCGCTTCGCCGCCTTCAACTCCACCGTCGCCTGCGGCCGCAGCCACAGGCACAGCATCCCCTGCGCCAGCAGCAGAGACTCCAGCGGTCGCAGCCACACTCCCAGC
>JAJZFE010000107.1 GCA_021798655.1 Acidobacteriota bacterium
CAGTTCTCCGGGGGCCAGCGCCAGCGCATCGTCATCGCCATCGCGCTGATCAACAGGCCGCGCCTGCTGATCGCCGACGAGCCCACCACCGCGCTCGATGTCACGGTGCAGGCGCAGATCCTCGCGCTGCTGCGCGAGCTTCGCGAGCGGCATCAGCTCTCGATGCTCTTCATCTCGCACGACCTCGCCGTCGTGGCGCAGGTCGCCGACCGCGTCGCCGTGATGCGCCACGGCGAGCTGGTGGAGCAGGGGCCGATGCGCGACGTGCTGACGCGCCCGCAGCACCCCTACACCCGCAGCCTGCTGGCCAGTGTGCCCACGCTCTCCACCGACCGTGAGCGACCGCTCGCCACCGTTTGAGATAGACTAGCGACCGTTGCCATGCGCGCTCTCGTCCTCTCCGATATTCACGGCAACGTCCACGCCCTTGAGGCCGTGCTCTCCGCAGCGCCGGCGCACGATGCCGTGTGGAACCTCGGCGACGTGGTCGGCTACGGCGCGCGGCCGAACGAGGTCGTTGCGTGCCTGCGCGGCGTCTCCACGCTGGACGTACGCGGCAACCACGACCGCGTCTGCACGGGCCTGACCAGCTCGCAGGGCTTTAACCCTGTCGCCGCCGAGGCCGCCGCGTGGACGCGTCAGACGCTGACGCCCGCCAACCTGGAGTGGCTGATCGCGATGCCCCGCGGGCCCATCGCCGCAGCCGACGCCATCGTCTGCGCGCACGGCTCGCCGCTGCACGAAGACCACTACATCTCCTCCATGCGCGACGCCTGGCTGCCGCTGCAACGCATGGAGTCCATGATCGCGTTCTTCGGCCACACCCACGTGCAGGGGAACTTCTCGCTGCTTGAAACCGATTGGGAGGAAGAGCATCCCCGCTTCGCCGAGCGGGATGGGCCCGTGCAGCAGCGGCTGGAGATTCGCGCCGGCACGCGGCACCTGATCAATCCCGGCTCCGTCGGCCAGCCGCGCGACTACGACTGGCGCGCGGCCTTCGCGCTCTACGACGACGCAGACGCCAGCGTCACCTACCACCGCGTGCCCTACGATGTCGAAGCCGCGCAGGCCGCCATCCGCACGGCCCGGCTGCCCGAGCGGCTCGCGAGCCGCCTACGGACGGGGCGCTGAGCCGCTGCGTCAAAACAGCTTGCCCAGCGTGAAGACCACCTTGCGCTCGCCGCCGTTGCCGATGGCCGGCGCAATCGAGATGACGCCCAGCGGCGTCTCCGCCACGGCTCCGAAGTACACGTCCTGCCGCGTCAGGTTCGTCGTGAACGGCGCACGCATCTGCCCCAGCTCATACGATCCGCCGAGGTACAGCGCGCCGTTGATCGGTGCGGGCAGCTCGCGGATGCGGCGCAGGTAGCCGGGCGTCACGAGGAAATAATCCGTCCCGCGATACTGGTCGATCGCACTGGCTGCCAGCCGCAGCGGACCGCCCAGCGTGAACCGGAACGGCTGTGCCACATCGCGACCGAAGTACGTGCCGCCCTCCACGTTCGTCAGAAACACGTTCTTCCGTCCCAGCGTGCGCGCAAAGCTGAGCTGCTCGGTAAACTCCGGTGCGTTGCGGCTGCCGGGCGTGTCGTACAGATACCCGAACGTGCTGGTGGAGCGCACGCCATAGCGCGGCACCAGCGCGCGGTCCTGCGAATCGAACGTGTACTGCGCGCGCAGATACTGCGAGTTGTTGGAGTAGTTCGTCAGCCCGTCGCTGCCCGTGGTCGGCTGCCAGCTGATGTAGTGATCCTGCCAGCCGACACGCACCTCCTGCTCGCTGCCATTGCCCCAGCCCACGTCCAGGCCGCCGCCGCCGTACTCCAGCAGCCGTTCGGAGAGACGCGTATCACCGGAGAAGTTGCTGCCCGAGTTGATGTAGTACGGCTGGCGGAGCAGCTCCAGCCGCGGCGCCACAAAGTAGCCCGCGTCACCGACCTTGCGGTAGTACTCGCTCTTCAACCGCGTGAGAAAACCCGCGTCGACATTGGTCCGCAGCTCGCTGCCATAGCCGCCGAGGTCCTGGTCCAGCAGGATCGTGTCCAGCGTTGCGCGGGTGACGCCGCCGCTCTGTGCGGCCAGGTTCACGCCCACATGCAGAAACGGCGGCCCGGTGCGCTTATCCGTCACCGTCACCAGCACGATGGGCCGCTGCGCCTCTGCGGGCACGGCGCTGTCATACCCCACGGTATAGTCCGCGTCATAGCGGCCGTCGCTGCGTACCTGGGCCAGCGCCTTCTCCACGGCATCGGTGTCGATCGGCTGGTCCACCATCGACGCCAGGCTCTTCATCACCGCACGCTTCACCGCCGCGTCCGGCGCATTCACGGCGATGCGCAACACGTTGTTGGCCGGCCCGCGCTCACGCGAGGCTCGCTGCTCAATGTACTGCTTCCACTGCGCATCGTTCAGCGTGTACTGCAGCAGCGCGGCTTTGTTGGCCTCGGCCGCTGCGTAGCCGCGCTCGGCCAGCGCCGAAGCCTTCAGATAATCGTTCGCCGTAAAGCCGCTGACGTCCGGCACGATCACCACGTTGGCTGCCTTGCGCTCCTCGCGCTCGTTGTCCTCAATGGCCACGGCAAACGCGCGCTGCAGCACGCCCAGAATCGAGTCGAGGTCGCCTTTGCTTACCGGCTCCAGCGGAAGGCTCACGGCCAGAATCACGTCCGCGTGCATCGCTTTGACGTCCTGCGTGGGCAGGTTCTTCAGGATGCCGCCATCGACAAACTCATGCCCGCCCAGCTCAAACGGACGAAAGACCCCCGGCAGCGACGCCGATGCGCGCACCGCGTCCGGCAGGCTGCCGCGCGAGAACGTCACCGAGTCGGCATCGTTCAAATCCGTCGCCGTGCAGCGAAACGGGATGGGCAGATCGTTGAAGTCCAGCTGATCGTTGTAGCGCAGAAACTCGCGGTCCAGCAGCTCGTTCAGGCCGGAGTCCGTCAGCAGCGCGTTGCGAAAGCTGATGCCGTGTTTCAGCCCGATCGTCACGGCGTTGGGCAGCTCGCGCGAGTCCTCGCGGCGACGAAAGCTCTCCGCCGTGTACGCCTGTTGAATGCGAAAGACGCTGGCCACCGAGCGCTCGTTCAGCACATGCTCCATCTCCTCCGGCGTGTGCCCGGTGGAGTACAGCGCGCCGATGATGGACCCCATGCTGGTGCCGGCGATCACATCCACCGGCACGTGGTGCTCTTCAAACCAGCGCAGCACGCCCACCTCACTGAGCGAGAGCGCCGCTCCGCCGCCCAGCGCCACGCCAATCACCGGCCGGTCATGCGGCAGGTTCGTCGGCGCAGTGGCCGGCGCCAGCGGCCCCAGGCGCAGCTTCTGCGTACTCGCCGCCTCTTCCCTGGCGCTGGCTGTCACAGGAGTCGCGGGCGCGCCGTTCTGCTGTCTCGATGGCGCGTCCTTGGTGCCCGCCCCCGCACTCGAAGCCGCCGCCGCAGTCGGCGTTGGCGTTGCAGCAGGGGCCTGCGCCATCGCGTCCACCGACAGCGCCGCGCAACACACGCAGCAGCCTACGAAGCAACAGACGCACACCGCCGACCACACGCGTCCGCTCGCTGCGCCGACCGTTATGCCACCACGCCATCCACGAGCGTTCCGCCGACTGTTCTCCAAATCCTTCACACCCCTCGGACCTTGAACACCCTAGTGCCCGTACTCCTGAAACAGCTCTGGAAACTGCTGCCCCAGCGCCGCGATCTTCGGCACATCGCACACCTGGATGTACGGGTTGTGCGGGTTCTTCATCGCATAGTCCTGGTGGTACTCCTCGCCCTTGTAGAACTGCTGCAGCGGCGTAATCGCGGTGACAATCGGCGCGTGAAACACGTGCGCTGCGTCGAGCTGCTTCACGTACGCCTCGGCCACGGTGCGCTGCTGCTCGTCGGTATAGAAGATCGCCGAGCGGTAGCTGGTGCCCACGTCCGCACCCTGGCGGTTCAGCTGCGTGGGGTCATGCACGACGGAGAAGAACACCCGCAGCAGCGTGCCGTAGCTTACCTTCGCGGGGTCGAACAGCACCTCGATCGCCTCGGCGTGGCCGGTGTCTTCGCCACACACTGCGCGATAGTTCGCGGTCTCCTCGCTGCCGCCGGAGTAGCCTACCGTCGTCTGCACCACGCCGCGCACCCGCTGAAACACCGACTGCACGCCCCAGAAGCACCCTCCGGCAAACACGGCCGTATCCAGCGCGCCGGCGTCCCAGCCGCTCTCCGGTGCGTACACGTCTTCCATCGCTGCGGGTATCGGCTCTCTGCGTGTCATCACTGCCATGGTGTTCCAACTCCTCCGTGTGAACGACCTCCAGAGTACGACAGCGACCAGCAGGATCGCGCCAAACTCCATCAACTGCATCGCAAGCGTCAGCGGAGACGTGAGGTTCACAGTCCATTGGACGCAACCCCGCCCAGAACGATGCCTGACCCCGCAATCACCGCGTTCGACCAGCGAACAGGTCAGCGAAAAGGGCTGGGCGGGGAGGAATCAAGCCAGTTAACCCCACCCTCAACCGCTACTTGAAGTCTTCGGCTAACTCACACACCTCGAAGCGTTTAGCGTCCATCCGCGCCTAGCCCGGAGGCCAGCCCATCGGCCGCCCGCCCAGCACGTGGAGGTGCAGATGCTCCACCGTCTGCCCGCCATCGCTGCCGGTGTTGATGGCGACGCGATAGCCGTGGGAGAGACCCTGCAGCTTCGCCACCTGCACCGCCGCGGCCAGCAGATGCCCGAGCAGCGGCGCGTCTCCCGCTGCGGTGTGCGCCAGCGACGCATGATGCGCCTTGGGGATGATGAGCGTGTGCACCGGCGCCTGCGGATGGATGTCAGGAAACGCGAGCACGTCCTCGGTCTCATAGAGACGCGTAACGGGTATGGCACCAGCAGCGATCTTGCAGAAGAGGCAGTCCATGGAATGAAGATACGAGATTTGAGCGGCGAGATGTGAGCGGCGAGCGACGAATTTCGTCAGAAAAGAAGATGCGAGAGGCGAGATGCGAGATGCGAGAGGCGGAGTTTGTCTGCGCTTGCGGCTCGTTGACCTACTTCTTGAAGTACTTTGGCTCCATTCCCGGAGCCCACGGGTCATAGGCCTTGCCAAAGGCTGCGCGGCGGCCGACTGCGGGATGATTGTATGTCCAGAACTCGATGAAGGGGCTTGGGTTCGGATCGACCAGCGAGTTCTCGCCCAGCACGTCGAAGGCACCTTTCGTCGTCGCTTGCGGGTCTGCGACGATGCCATGGATCGCCTCTTCTCCATACACGTCCGCGGCGTGCTCCTGCTGTCTCGACAAGGAATCCATCAAGGGTTCGGTCACAGCACTGACGATCGAAAACGCAAACAACAGCACGATCAATGCGCCCCACTCACGCTGCTCGTGGATGCGCCACCGACCTCCGAAGCGTAGCAACGTGAAGCGGACAAAACGGTAGCCGAGAAAGAGCAGAAAGAACAGGCCGAGAAAGATCATCGCGATGCCGCGCGCAACGTGCCCCAGCACGTAATGTCCCGACTCGTGACCGAAGACCATCAGGACTTCATCGGGCGTAAATTTTGCGACGGAAGTATCCCAGACGACGACGCGTTTCGAGTTTCCAAACCCTGTGACGTAGGCATTGAGCTGTGTCGTCTTGGCGCTGGCCTTCATCAGAAACATCCGTTCCGGCGGGATGTTCATGTGGCCCCTCGCGACGACCTTCTCCAACTGTGCAACCAGCGCGGGGTTGGTCTTCTGCAGAGGCTCGAAGGTGTTGAAGAGTGGATCAATCACCAGCGGGGAGATGTACAACACGAAGACGATGATGGGCGCCAGGGCAGCCCAGAAGACGACCCACCACATCCGCGGAAGGCAACGGATCGTGAACATGAGCAACGCATAGAGAAAGACTCCGCCGACAAGGCCCAGCGCCAGGCTCTTGCCTTGATCGCCGAACCAGCTGGACCAGCTTTGAACGGAGAGCCCATACTGCAACGAAAGATGATGACCGTATGCGCTGAGCGGCAGGTCCAGCACACCGCCAATCAACGTGAACAGCAGCGTGAAGAGGATGCACTCCAGCCAGAAGGCGCTAAAACGCCGGCCCTGATCGCGAAGATTCTTTGCGGGCGCGACGGCCTTGTCGCGTATCCATGCGGCGATCCCGAGCCAGAGCAGCAACCCCAGTTGCAGGATGCCCCAGACGACGCCCAGGAAGTGCAGATTCGTCTCAACGGCAGAGAGCCGCTGCGACTTGGCCAGCTTGTCCGGCGGCAGCGAGTAGTCCGGGATATTGCCGTGGCGCGGCGCGGCATCCAGCTCCTGCTGGGCATACACGTTGGCCGCGTGCTCGGCCACCGTCTCGCTCGCACGAGCCGCAGGCACGACAGGCAGCAACAGGCACAGCGCAAACAGCACTCGCAGCAGGCGCATTCTCCGGTTACCCTTTCCTGATACCCAAGTCTGCACCAGCGGCTCAGCCCCCGCAAGCCGTTCCCCTGCGGCCGACGCATCTCCACAGGCACATTTCGCGCAGCAGCCGCTTTCGGTACACTCAGTCTCACGATCATCCCGCGTATGGAAGTGGGCACAACTTGGTTCTTCGTCGCGCTGCTCTGGTTCATCACCGCTCTGCTGATTCTCTTCCCCGTCTCTACCGCACGCTGACCCCGCTGGCTCTGCTGTTGCTGCTTACCACCGCGGCCCGCAGCCAGTCCGCCGGCAGCAACGCGCCTGCCGACCCGGTGCTGGTGCAGGCGATGGAGACCGAGCTGCATCGCGCGATGGCTGACCTGGGCAACACCCCCGCGCAGCCCGGCAAAGACGCGCCCCTGAAGCCTTACTTCATCAGCTACTCCGTCTCCGACGCGCAGAACGTGCTCATCAGCGCGCAGTACGGGGCCATCACCAGCTCCAGCGACCGCCACGCCCGCGTCGCCGACGTGCAGGTCCGCATCGGTTCGCCCGCGCTCGACAACACGCACGACACCCACCGCACCAGCGCGCTGACGACCTACTCCCTTCCACTCGCCGACGACCGCGCCGCCATCGAGCGCACGCTCTGGTTCGCGACCAACAAAGGCTACGGCCAGGCGCTGGACGCGCTGGAAAAAGTGAAGACCGAGCAGCAGGTCCGCGCGAAAGAAGAGGACGCCTCCGCCGACTTCTCCACCGACAAGCCCACGCAGCAGCTGTTG
>JAJZFE010000484.1 GCA_021798655.1 Acidobacteriota bacterium
GGATGACCAGGCGGCGAAGTTGAGCGCGCTGGGTTGCCGGGTGGCGCGGGTGCACTCGGGGCTGAGCCGCGAGGACTCGCGGAAGGCGTGCCGGGACTACCTGGATGGGACGCTGGACTTTCTGTTTATTGCGCCGGAGCGGATGCGCGTGCCGGGGTTTCCGGAGATGCTGGCGAAGCGGAAGCCGTCGCTGGTGGCCATCGATGAGGCCCACTGCATCTCGGCGTGGGGGCATGACTTCAGGCCGGACTATCGGACGCTGGGGCAGTACCTGCCGATGCTGCGGCCGGCTCCGATTGTGGCGTTGACGGCGACGGCGACGCCGACGGTGCAGCAGGATATTGCCGCGCAGCTCGCGTTGCAGGACCCGGCGATCTTTATTACCGGGTTCCGGCGCAGCAACCTGGCGGTGGAGGCGGTGGAGCTTTCAAAGCCGCAGCGGGCGGAGTTTACGGCGAAGCTGCTGAAGGAGGCGAGCGCGCGGCCGGCGATTGTGTATGCGTCGTCGCGCAAGGACGCGGAGGAGATTGCGAGCAAGCTGGCGAAGCACTTCCCTGCTGCCGCGTACCATGCGGGGCTGCCGCCGGATGTGCGCGAGCGCGTGCAGACGGCGTTCCTGGGTGGGAAGCTGGATGTGGTGGTGGCGACAGTGGCGTTCGGCATGGGCGTGGACAAGGCGGACGTGCGGACGGTGGTGCATGTGGCGCTGCCGGGCAGCGTGGAGGCGTACTACCAGGAGATTGGGCGCGCGGGCCGCGACGGCAAGCTGTCGCGCACGGTGCTGCTGCACAGCTTTGCCGATCGCAGGATGCAGGAGTTCTTTCTGGAGAAGAACTACCCGGCGGTGAGCGACCTGGAGCGCGTAGCGGCGGTGTTGAGCGATGAGCCGACGGACACGGAGACGCTGCAGCGGGCGCTGGGGAAGAAAGGCATCGCGATGGAGCGCGAGACGCTGGAGCGCGTCGTTGAAAAGCTGCACGGCGTGGGCATGGCGGAGGTGGACTTCGCGGGGCTGGTGCGCGCGGGCGATGGGCGGCGCGGACTCTCGACGTGGAAGAGCGGCTATGACGCGCAGGTGGCGGCGCGGCGCAGCCAGATCGACCGGATGATCGCGTTCGCCGAGGGGCACGTGTGCCGGATGCTGGCGCTGGTGCGGCACTTTGGCGATGCGAGCGACAAGCTGGGGCCGTGCGGACACTGCGACGTGTGCCAGCCAGGAGCGGCGACAGGCCAGCAGGGCCATGCTCCCGATGACACGGAGCGGCGGCAGCTGCGCAGGATCCTGAAGGCGCTGGAGGGCCGCGGGCAGTCGGTGGGCAAGCTGTTTACCGAGCTGCAGGTGACGAGCGACCGAAGGCACTTTGACGCGATGCTGGACGGGCTGGCGCGCGCGGGACTGCTGTCGATTGCGAGCGACTCGTTTACGAACGCCGAGGGCAAGGAGATCAGCTACCGCAAGGCGACGATCACGTTTGAGGGTCGCGATCCGGACGACGCGATGCTGGACACGGTGTGGGTGCGCGGCGATGCGGCGCGGGGGCTGAGCAAGACGAAGGGCGCGAAGAAGAGTGGCGGCGCGACGAAGAAGAGCGTGGCAGAGCGCGCGTTGAACGCCGAGGAAGAGGCGGTGGAGACGCGGCTGCGGCGCTGGCGCAGCGACCTGGCGAAGAAGAACGGCGCGCCCGCGTTCACCGTGATGCCGGACAGCACGATGCGCGCGATTGTGATGGAGATGCCGCGCACGATGGAGGAGCTGTACAGCATCAAAGGACTGGGTGCGGCGAAGGTGGAGAAGTTCGGCGCGGAGATTCTGGCGGTGTGTCGCGGCGAGGAGGCTTCGTCGGTGGTGCGGGAGAGGCCGGCGCGAGCGGCGGTGGCTCCGCGAATCGTTGCTGTGGCGGCGACGGAGAGCGTGCGGACGAGGCTTCCTTCGGCAGAGGCCGTTCGTCCGAGGGCGGTGGTTGCGGAGCCGGTGGTGGAGTTGAACGCGGAGCAGCGCGCGCTGGAAGAGCAGTTGAAGACCTGGCGGAAGGATGAGGCCGCGAAGGCCGGGCTGCCGAGCTTCTTTGTGCTGAGCGATACGGTGCTGCGGGCGGTGGCCGCAGCCCAGCCGCAGACGATCGGCGAGTTGAAGGACGTGCACGGGATGGGGACGGAGAAGGTGGATCGGTATGGAGCCGCGGTGGTGGAGATTTGCAGCGTTTGAGTGGGATGATGGTGAGAGGATGAGGGCGTGATGAGCGAGATGGGTGTGGTGAGCGAGTTGGGCGTAGTGATCATGGCAGCGGGCAAGGGCACGCGATTGAAGTCGCGGCGGCCGAAGGTGCTGCATGAGATAGGCGGGCGTGCGCTTCTGCTGCATGTGATTGCAGCGGCGAAGACGGTGAGCGACGAGATCGTGTGCGTGATTGGGCACGAGGCAGCGAGGGTGGAGAAGGCCATCGCGCCGTATGGCGTGCAGTGGACGGTGCAGGAGCAGCAGCTGGGGACGGGACATGCGCTGCAACAGGTGAAGAGCTACTACGCGGCGAAGGGGGCTGCGCCGCGGCATCTGCTGGTGCTGAGCGGCGATGTGCCGCTGATCCGGCCGGAGACGCTGCAGCGAATGATCGCGTTCCACGCAGAGCAGAAGGCGGCGATGACGATTCTGACCGCTGTGCCGGAGGACCCGACAGGCTATGGCCGCGTGATGCGGGTGAAGGCCGGGTCGGCGGAGGTGGCCGCGATTGTGGAACAGAAGGACCTGAAGCCGGGCGAGAACTCGGCGGAGATCAATTCGGGGATCTACTGCTTTGCGACCGAGACGCTGTTCGCGAACCTTGACCGGTTGAAGAACGAGAACAAGAGCGGCGAATACTACTTGACGGACGTGGCGGCGCTGCTGGTGGCGGAGGGCCAGCGGGTGGTGGCGCTGCCGGCGGACAGCGTGGACGAGGTGCTGGGCGCGAACACGATTGCGGAGATGATGCACCTGGACGCGGCGATGCGGATGGCCTCGGCGCGACGGCTGATGGCGCAGGGAGTGACGATCTTTCGGCCGGAGACGTGCGTGATCGACAGCGAGGTCGAAGTGGGCGCGGACACTGTGATTGAGCCGTATGTACAGCTGCTGGGCGCGACGCGGATCGGGCAGGAGTGCCGGGTGCGGAGCTACTCGGTGATCCAGAACTCGACGCTGGGGGACGGCGTGCTGGTGCGGAACGGGTGCGTGCTGGACGACGCGCAGGTGAGCGACGGCGCGCAGCTGGGACCGTATGCGCATCTGCGGCCGGGGAGCGAGATCGGCGAGGGCGCGCACCTGGGAAACTTTGTCGAGACCAAGAAGGTGAAGATGGGCAGGGGGTCGAAGGCCAACCACCTGAGCTACCTGGGCGATGCGGTGATTGGCGCCGGCGTCAACGTGGGTGCGGGTGCGATTACGTGCAACTACGATGGCGTGCACAAACACACGACGGTGATCGGCGATGGCGTGTTTGTGGGGTCGGATTCGACGCTGGTGGCGCCGGTGACGCTGGGCGAGGGCGCGTACGTTGCCGCGGGATCGTGTATTACTGAAGATGTGCCGGAGGGTGCGCTGGCGCTGGGACGAAGCCGGCAGGTGACCAAGCCGGAGTGGGCCACGAAGAAACGAGCTGCACGCAAGACGTCGTAGAACTCCAGGGAATGAGGAGGATCGAGATGGAACTGGTGCAAGGGCAGGAGCTGCTGGATGCGGTGATGGAGGTGCCGGGATGGGGCCTCGAAGCCGGCGAACTGGTGCGCGTGGTGACGTTTGCGGACTTTGTGTCGGCGATGGCGTTTGTGAACCGGGTGGCCGCTGCGGCCGAAGCGGCGAATCACCACCCGGACATCGACATCCGCTACAACAAGGTGCGGCTGGCGCTGGTGACGCATGACGCGGGCAACCACATTACGCAGAACGATCTGCAGATGGCGCGCACGCTGAGCCAGCTACTGGACGAAGACGACGATGGAACCGAAGGCCAACGAGGAGAGTGACGATGATGAAGCAGAGATGGATGGCAGGCGTGGCAATGCTGGTGACGATGGCGATACCGGGCACGCTGGGTGCGGCGGTTCCGGCGACCGGGACCTGGGTGGTGGCCGGCAATGTGCAGGGCGTTCCGGTGAACATGAGCTGCGCGCTGACCGTGGCGGCGGACAACACAGTCAGCGGAAGCTGCATTGGCGACGATACCAAGACGCGGTCCGTGACAGGCACGGTGAAGGACCAGACGCTGACCTGGAGCTTCAACTCGGAGTACGAGGGAAGCCCGATCACGGTGACGCTCAGCGGAGTGGTGGACGATAGCGGTGCCAAGATGTCGGGCACAATTTATGTCGACCCGATGAACGCCGATGGAGACTTCAACGCGAGTTTGAAGCCGCAGGCGAGCTGAGAACAGCGATCGAGTTGTGAAGGATGGGATGACGAAGCGTTCAACCTATGGGAAACCGTGGATTCTAGTGGCTGAGAGAACGGTTACTCCACAGCTCGGGATTGTGAAATACGGTTAATGATAGTTTTTCCACAGATGGTTGGACTTTTCTTCCGTTTCTGGTATAACTGTTTCAGCGACGCTCCAGTTTGTGGAATGGAGACCGCGAAGAATCTCTCGTCAGAACAATGCGAGAAGCAAGTTGCGTCACTGGCCTCCCGGCATGGACAGAGCACCGTTCATGCCGTCCTTTTTTTGTGGATGAGGCATGATAGTAGGCGTGACCTTCGATCAAGAAATAGTTGAGGCTGGAACGGGGATGTCGGTGGTGGACGACAGACGGCGAGTGAACGTGCGCACGGTGGTGGCGGCGTTTGTGGTGGTGTTTGTGGTGGGGACGCTGGCCGGGCGGGTGGGCTACCTGGAGTGGCATCGGGAGAAGGGCGCGCTGCGGGTGATGCGGTTGGCGGTGGAGGAGTCGCTGGCTCCGGGCGAGGTGGTGGTGGTGGACGACAGGCTGCTGGGATGGGCGCTGCGCCACGGCAGCGATGGGGTGTTGCGGCAGAGTGTGTGGTCGGTGGGCGAGGATGAGTCGGCCAGTTCCCTGCTGACGCGGCTGCAACAGGCGAAGACGCGCGAGGTGGTGGTGGTGGCGACGCCGGACGACAGGCTGATTCAGCACCTGGACGCGGCGGGCTTTACCGTGGCGCAGGAGGTGGGCTGGGTGCCGTGGGACCTGAAGGGCAACGGCCTGGCGCTGCTGGGCCGAGGACGGAAGCGGATCTTCTTTGCCGTGGTGCCGCAGCAGGCGGGAGCGCGGTAGCGGCGAGGGTATGATCGTGCTCTGAGGTGCGGCGATGGGTTGGGTCTTCTGGGCGTTGTTGTCGGCGGTGTTTGCGGCGGGGACGGCGGTGCTGGCGAAGGTGGGTGTCGAGCACATCGACTCGAATCTGGCGACGGCGATTCGGACGTCGGTGATTCTCGTGTTTACGTGGGCGATTGTGGTGGCGCGGGACCTGCACGGCGGGCTGCCGGCGATTGATCGGCGGAGCTGGGTGTTCCTGGTGCTGTCGGGGCTGTGCACCGGGGCGAGCTGGCTGTGCTACTTTCGCGCGCTGCAGATAGGGCCGGTGAGCGGCGTGGCCCCGATCGACAAGCTGAGCGTGGCGCTGGTGATCGTAGCGGGCTGGGTGTTCTTTGGCGAGAGCATGACGCCGGCGAAGATCGTAGGCGGCGCGCTGGTGACGGCCGGCGCGCTGGTGATCGCGTTTGCTTGATAGACTCGGCTGGCCTGCTGCGAACGATTTGTAGCGGAGCCGACGTGGGGAGATGGCCTTGACGGATCGTGTGTTGGTGCGGCGTGTGGTGGCGGCTCGCGTGTTGGTTTGCGCTGTGCTGGTTTCGATGGCGGCGGGAGTTCGTGCGCAGGTGGACGCGGATGGGGAGACGCGGCTGGAGATGAACATCGGCGGACGCACGGTGGAGCGCATGGTGAGAGGCCACGAGGAGTGGGTGTATCAGTGGCCGGCGATCTACTTTGAGTCGCAGTTTGCGGGCGACCACGTGCGGCTGCAGTTTGATGACGCGAGCAACAACTTCAATGTGCTGGTGGATGATCGTCCGTTGATGCTGGTGAAGAGGCCGGGGCGGACGAGCGTGACGCTGGACCACCTGGGTGCGGGCACGCATACCGTCCGGCTGGAGAAGGTGACGGAGACGCGCGAGGAGACGGGAGCCTTTGCCGGATTCTTTGTGGCCAACGCCGAGGAGGCATTGCCGGCGAAGGTGGCGGAGCGGCGGATCGAGTTTGTAGGCGACTCGCTGACGGTGGGGTTCGGGAATATGTCGGCGTTTGGAACGTGCTCGAAGGAAGAGCTGTTTGCGACGACGAACGCGCAGGAGAGCTTTGGCCCGCTGGTGGCGAAGCACTACAAAGCGGAGTATCGGGTGGAGGCGTTCTCCGGCCTGGGCCTGGTGCGCAACGCCGGCGGCACGCTGTATCCGCAGTACAGCCTGCCGATTCTGTGGCCGCGGACGCTGTTCGACGACCCGGCCGAGGGCGCGACGCCGTGGTCGCCACAGGTGATTGTGATCGGGATTGGGGGCAACGACTTCTCGCTGCCCTTCGGCAGCAACGAACGATGGAAGACGCAGGCGGAGATGGCTGCGGAGTTCGAGAGGACGTACGAGGCGTTCATCAAGAGCCTGCGGCGAAGCTATCCGAATGCGCTGATCGTGATGATGTGGACCAGCGACAAGAGCGCAGAGTTTACCCGCAGCGCCGCACACGTGTATGCAACGCTGCAGTCGGACGGGATGAAGAATATCGACAGGCTGGAGCTTCCGAAGATGGAACGGACGGGCTGCCAGAACCATCCGAACATCCACGACGACGCGGCCGTGGCGAAGTTGTTCGAGGCTGTGATCGACACGCACAACGGGGCGTGGCAGGGGCATTGACTCGACTGCGATTCTCTTGCAGGATCTGTGGAACTCAGGAGTCTTGCTGTTGCCGAACAATCCGCACGCAGGGATGTCAGAAGCTCCGGCCACGGCGACTGATTCCCTGCAAACGCAGGAAGGCGTCTA
This sequence comes from Acidobacteriota bacterium, assembly GCA_021798655.1. Next base: position 7,029 of record JAJZFE010000484.1, read on the forward strand.
TACTAGTGTTAGTTCTTTGACAGCGCTGCAGATGCAACGCTCGAAGCTGCTCCACCAAGTGGGGGCGTCATGGTTTCGACGGGGTTGCTTGTGGCAGAGAGACGTGGCGGTGG
>JAJZFE010000384.1 GCA_021798655.1 Acidobacteriota bacterium
CTGACCTTCATGGCCGCAGAGGGCACACCGGCGAGCAGAGGCGCGTCGAGCGTCAAGGCTCCGTTGGCGATGGCCGTGATGCGCGCCACGTTCAGCGTGATGCGCCGGACGTAGTCCACATCGGTGAGCGCTGACTTCACGTAGGCGCCGCTGACGCCGCTGCCGAGATAGCCCGTCTGGCCGGTGTAGTCCGCGTCGACCGCGACCCACTGGCCGATGCTGAAGGCGGATGCTGCTGGAATGCCCAGTTGAAGCACAGTCGCCGTGGAGCCCGTCTCGGTTGCGGTGGCAGGCATGGCGGTTGCGCCGGAGCCCTGCGCGGTTGTGCCCGCAGCAGGCTGCAGCAGATTGAGTTGCTGCGTGCCAGCGGAGAGGGAGAGCTGCAGCTTGCCCCAGCTCTCGAAGTTGAGGCTGACGGTGGACTCGATCTCCGTGCGTGACTGCAGGTAGGTGGTTGCGGGCGAGCCGGTTCGCACGGCGGTGATCTTGGTTCCGCAATGCCGTGTGAACTTAGTCGTCCAGCCGAGGTCGATCCACGGTGCGGGCGGTGTGGCGAATGCAAACGCTCCGGCCTGCGCGGGGTCAAAGAGCGTGGGTTGCTCCGTAGTGCGGTTGACGGGCGCGAAGTATGCGTGGACGCGGCGCACCAGGGGTGGCATGGCTTCTATCGGATTGGTCACAGTTCACCTGCCTCCTGATACCCCATCACAGCGACGGTGACGGTTCGTGCGAGCCGGTCCTGCTTGACCTCGACGGGGCCAAAGGTCGGCTCGGCCCACCAGATGCTCGTCGTCATCGCGGCCGCTGCACCACCGTTCGGCAGTGCGGTGTAGTTGAACTTCGGCGTGTTGTGCGGCCACTGGTTCAGCGCGCCGAGTAACTCGCCGTCCATCGCTGCAAGCAGGCGGCCGCGATCCATGCCACCATTGGCGGGCGTGCCGGGCGTCTCATAGTCGATGGCGCACGTGAGCGTCATCAGCGGCATGGCCCCGTAGGCATCGGTGAGCGACTGCAGCCAGCGCAGACGGAAGCAGTCCGGCATGTGGAAGCCGGTGGGGAATTCATTTTCTTCAACGAGTACGCCGGGCCGTGAGACGCCGCGTACGACGATGGTGCGGCCCGGGTTCAGCGCAACGAGCCGGTCACGCAACATCTCATAGAACGTGTCTTTTGCGTTCTGCACTAGGTCCTCCATTCTTGTGAGCGACAGGTGGGTGTCATCGCGCGGGGGGCTGCAGCGTCAACCAGTAGCAGTAGGGTTTATCCATGGCCTCGGCGGTGACGACCTTGGTGATGAGGTAGAGCAGGCCGTCGATGACGACGCCTGCAGCGGTCTCGAAGAGCACATCGGCGGAGTCGTACGCGAAGCTCTGCACAAGCTCAAGAACCGCCGCGGCAGAGACCATGAGCCGCGTGTTGTTGTTGGCCTTGTGGAAAGCGACGGAGCCGAGCGGGACATCCTGAAAGAGAGGTGTGGCGAGACCGAGTTGCTCGGAGTCGTCGCCCGAGGCGGCGAGGCCGGGCATGCGCAGCACGGCGCTGCAGCCGCTCTCTGCGCGCAGTGCGGTGCGCGCAACGCGCATGGATCCGTTCGATTCACTCTGTGAGAGATCTGCCATCGTCAGCCCAACCTCTCTGCCACGTAGGGCCGCAGAATTGCCTGTACCTGCGCGTCCAGCAGCGAGTCGCTGAAGTACTGCGTCTGCAGAGTGTCCATGCGGCTGCTCTTGACGTTGAGGCCGGGCGTTGCCTGCGCGTTCTTGACGATCTGCGCGCACGCAACCTTCAACGCATCCGGCACGACGGTCAAGCCGGCCGTGTACGTGACCTCCGCGTGGCCGTAGCGAATGCCCATCATGTTCCACGGAAAGCGAAACTCGCCGGTGGGCAGGCTGATGTCGAGCGTGGTGACGTCAACCGGCACCCACTGATAGGGCAGAGCGAACGCGGCGATGTACGTGCCCGCCAGCGACCCCGGGCCATAGCCGCCAAAGCCGCCGAGGCCATCGCCACAGGTGTCGTCGCCGAAGCGCGGCCGCGCATACTGTGCCTGGACGGCGTCCACGCTGATGAGCGGGGTGTAGCTGAGCCGCACGGTCTGCGCGAGATGCGGCACGCGCATCCGTTCCGTGTAACTGGCCGCAAGCAGTGACGGCCGCTTGCAGTAGGCCTCCATCATCGCTGAAGCCGCCGTCACCCACGCATCGGCGGTATCGGCGCTCAGCCCAAACGCCGCGTAGTCTGCGGGCTGTAAGTATCCCATGTGTGTCTCCTGTTGCCGTGCGGCCGGTTCGTTGCAGGGGTGTGGACGACGCGGCGGAGAGAGGACCTCTTCGCCGCGCCGCGTGAAGAACTACGTCACGATCTAGCGATCGACCAGCACCTGGTAGTGTGCGTAGTTCGCGCCCTTGACGACCGGTGCACCGAACTTGACCACGCCGTACTGGCTGGCCAGCGAGCCGGGCAGGCCGAGCTGGAAGACGCGCGGGTTGGGGTCGCCGAGCCAGTGGTACTCGATGAGGTCCTCCGTCACGATGTAGGCAGGCAGCACGGCCGAGCCCGAGCCAGGCGTGCCGGTGTAGGGCAGCGTCCACTCGGGGATCAGCGGGATGTCGCCGGCCTGCGTGCTCAGCGTCTTCACCGTCAGGCCGCCCTCGATAGGCCGCGTGTTCAGCACCACGTTGAACTCCGCCTTCATCTCGCGGTCGATGAGATCGAGCAGCACCGGGTTCGCATAGATGGCGGTGGGCCGCACACCGAAGCTGGTGTTGGAGAGCATCTGCGCGATGGTGGACTTGAGGCCGTCCACGATGGACTGGCTCGTGCCGATGGTGACCGAGTTTCCGCCCGCCGCGATCTGTCCGGCGATGCCAAAGTACTGAGCGGTCGTCGGCGAGCTGAGGCTGGTGTCGGTGCCGTTCCACAGCGCGATGTCATGCGTGCGAAGCACGCCGTCTACGGTGTCGGTGAGGTCCTTGGCCTGCAGGTAGGCGAACTGGCTCTGCTGCTTGCCCAGCTCGATGTCGAAGAGGTTGTAGTTGATCTGCGCGACGAGCGCCTTGAGCGGCACGCTGTGCTCGATGCGCGTGGGCTGCACGAGCGGCGCGACGATGTTGCGCGGATCGACAAAGCCGGCCGACGCTGCGGGTGAGGGAATCGCCGTCTCTTCGAAGAAGCGCGACGGATGGCCAGTGGCCGGCACCTGCTTGATGCGCTGGCCCAGCGGGCCGCGGCGGCGAACCAGGTCGAGGATCTCGGTCTGGTACAAGGGCACTTCAATGGCGCCAGGTCCGATGTAATCCGCTGCCGCGCTGATCTCAGTAAACTTCGGGTTCATTCGTATCTCCTCTTGGGTTGGGAAAACTTGGTGTGTCGTCCACGACGAAAAGAGCACAGCAGGTACGCTGTGCTCTTTTCGCGTTGCAGGCCGCAGGGTGCGGCGTGGGCGTGTTTACTGCGTCAGCAGGCCGGCACGCATCAGCTCCGACTTCACGGCGATGCGCTGCTCGATGCTGAGGCTGGCGAGCGCACCATCGACGACGCCCGGCTCCATGGAAGCGAACGTGCCACCGGCCTCCAGCGCCACGCCCTGCTTGGCCAGCATGGTGGCCATGCCGGCGGGCAGCGTGATGCGGCCGCTCGGTCGCTCGGGCTTGGCGGCAGCAGCGGTCAGTTCGGCGATCCTCTGCTCCGCCTCGGCGAGCCGACGCTCCAGCTCGGCCTCGCGCACAGTCTCCACGGTGGCGACGATGCGCCCCACCGACTGCTGCGCCTCGGCCGCGAGGGCCACCTGCTGCTCGGCGATCCGTTCGGCCGCCAGCTCCAGCGCCTCGGCTACTGCCTCCAGGCGCTCCATCGTCTCAGTCAACTCCAGCATGGTTCTCTCCTTCATCCAACTCTCCTTCTCTCGACAGAGCCAAGCTCTGCCTGCTTAGCCACGCGTTGCAGCGTGGGCGCGCGTGTGACGCCCAACGTGAAACGACGTGGCCTTATAAGCCGCCTTCTCGCGCAACAGAATCGCCGCGCCGGTGAAGGTGGCCCGCGTCAACTTCCAGACGGAGTCGCGCATGTCCGCTACATGGGCATCGGCCAGTTCGTAGCTCATGCCCATGGTGGTTGCCTGTTCAGCAGCGAGCCCGTCGACCAGCGGCTCCGCACGCAGAAACTGGCTGCGGCTGAACTCGGGATAGTCGCGCGCGAACAGGTAGCCCTGCACCAGCAGCTGCTTGCCCTCCAGGTAGGCGGCCGTGATGATGCCGCACTTCTGCCGCGCATCATGGCCGTCCCAGCCCGCCTTGTAATCCACCGCCATACCCAGCAGGCTGGGCAGGGCGGCCTCCGCTGCGGCACGCGTCAACACCACGCGATGGCCGCGCGAGCCACTTGGCGCCTTGTCGCTGGGCACATCGACCAGCGTCAGGCAGCCCTCAAACGGCAACCGGTTCGGATGCCCCGCCACATCTGGAAACTCCACCGCCATCGCGTGCATATCGCGACCGCTGCAGCGTCTACGCACTCCAGCACCGATCCGCGGATCATGACGACTCCGCGGAACCGCATACGACCGCACTGCTTCCTTCACGCATGCCTCCTGTTCTTTTGACTACACCTGGTTGGTAAACTTTCGACGGCGTCAGGCCGGCAGCTCCGGCAGGCCGCGCTGGGCGCGCACTTCGGCGACGGTGAGCACGCCGGCCTTGAGGAGCTCCAGCTGAATCGTCGCCTCGGTCTGTTCGTCGCGGCTCTCCAGCTCGCTCCACATAAAGCGCAGATCGTTCCACCCGAGCCGCTTCACGATCACGTCGCGCGTGATGTGTTCAGCCAGCAGCTTGGCCAGCGGCACGACTGCGCTCTGGAACGCTTCGTTCGCGAACTCCTGGGCCGAAGACCGGTTCACGTTGTGCGTGACCCCGAGCAACATGGCCGGAAGATCGAACGCATTCGCAATCATCGTGAGCAGGAACTCCTGCCACTGCAGCCGCAGATCTGCGTCGGTGCCACCACCGAAGCGGAGCACCTCGGGCTTCTGCTCGGAGCTCATCACGGGGACGCGGCCGGTGCCCTCGACCTCGTCCTGCCACCACCGGATCAACCGCTCGTGCTGCTCCGGGGTGCGATCGTTGAGCCACAGCGCGTATTGCGCGACGCTGTTCGACGCCAGCCGCCCCGCGTAACGATGCGCCTGCAGGAACATCGTGATCGATTCAAACGCCACCTCCACCTTACCCAGCCCGAAGACCGAGTGTGTGCGTGGATTCAGCTTCACGTACATCAGCTGGTCATCACGTAGCGGGATGAGCTTGTCGGCCCCCATGCGCGCTGTGACCTGCGCGTAGCGCGGCGAATCAGCATCGCCGCTCCACATCGAGTTCACCTGCACGGTGGCGCCGTCGACCGGATAGAGCCGCACGGGCAACAGCTCATCGCCGGTGGTCTCAATCTCCGTAGCACCGAATCCACCGACCAGCGTGTCTTCGATGACCTGCTCGATCAGAGTACGAAAGCTGTCTGTACTGTTCGGCGTCTCCAGGGAACGCAGCAGCGCGGCGATGCGCTGTTCGCGGCCGCCGATCAGGTCTTCCGCGCATCCGGGCCGCACCTCGATGCGCCACTCCATGCAGGCGATCTTGTCCTTGATGCAGTTGATGGCGCGCCGTGCCGCCGGCGTCTCCGCAAAGCGGCGCAGGTTGGCTGCCGTGGGCTTCGGCATCTGATGCTGCACCCCGGTGCCGCGAAACGGCGCGAAGATCGAGTTCACGCCCAGCGGTGTTGCCAGCGTTCGACGCTCGCCGGCATCGCTGCCTGCGGCGTCCATGTCGGTTGCCCGTTCCCACATCTGTTTCACTACCGTTCCCAGACCCATCCCTTCGCCTCCAAATGCAAAGGGCGCGGCCATTGGCCACGCCCTGCAAGCTCTCGTTTTCAGTTGGACTACAAATGCAACTCTCGTTTGGCCGTCTCGGCCACGCGGCCCAGGTCGGCCACGGTCAGCACACGGATGGCTTCACGCTCCATCACGCTGACACCGAAGCGGTACTGCTCCTCCTCACCGACCTCGGCGATGCGTTCCACCACAGCCGTCAGCTCAAGCTCGACGCCCTCTGCGCGCAGCACACCGTCACGCAACGCACTGGCAGAGTAGGCCAGGCCCTTCGCGCCCTCAACGTCGCTCTCCAGCGACACGGCCTGAAACAGCCGCAGGTGCCCGTTGCGATAGCCGCAGTCCAGCTTCAGCGGATCGCCAGGCTGCGTATACTGCGAGGCCGCAATGCGTTTGCGCAGGAGACGCCACGCACCAGCGCGCTCGAAGGCCGTTCGCATCTGTCCTGCAATCACTGCGCGGCCGCTCTGCCTGCGCCGCCCGCTCTCGGCCTTCAACGGTTCCACATACATCCGCAGCAGCTGTTCCATCTCTGCCGGCACACTCTCGGCCAGCGTGCCCCGCATCTCGGTCAACTGCACCGAGTTGGACAGCGAATCCTCCAGCGTCTCCAGCACCGGCTTGGCGTTCACCTTCAGCTCGACCCCACCGTGCAGGCGCTGAACGATCTCTGCCTCCAACGACTCCAGCATCGCGACATCCGCGCCGGGATCGATGCAGCGCACACGGCTCCAGTCACGCGTAAAGCGCACCGTCACCGACCCCTGCGGGCCGGGCTCGCGCAACAGCACGCCAATGTTGGCGAACTCGCCCTTCACCACATCCGGCACATACCGCACCAGCGAGAACTCGCATTGCAATCGATCGCTCATGGCACCCTTTCGCCTCCACAAAGGCCCTGCTCGGCTACGATCCAGCCTTTCTGCTACATGACAAATCTAGGCTCGACGAATGCCTCGAGCGCAGTCGTGTTCAACCTGTTTCCCGGCTCGTCCCAGTTCGGGAACGGCTCGCGATCCGTATGGCGAAACGCCGTGATCAACTCGCGAACACGGCTGCGGCGTCGCAGCAGGGTCTCCATCAGCTCTTCGATCACTCGCGTATCACCGCCGTACCACTGCGGTGGAACCGCTTCGGCGATCTGCCACAACGCCTCCGCCGGAAACGCTTCGATGCGGCTCACCCACGGCTCAAAACTCTTCCAGCCCGTCACCTGTCGGTATGCCAGGTTGCGCGGATACACTCCGCGCAGCGGCGAA
>JAJZFE010000227.1 GCA_021798655.1 Acidobacteriota bacterium
GCCTTGAAGGCCTTCACCGCCTCGCGAATCACCGCGCTCTCGACACCCGCCAGCCGCGCCGCGCACACCGCCGCCAGCACGTTCTCCACGTTGTGCGAGCCCGCCAGCGGCACCTCGCTCACCGGCATCACCGGCTCCGCCGCCGCACCTTCCTTCGCCACAAACAGAATCGACTCGCCATGCACAAACGCGCCCTGCTTGATCGGCCTCCGTCCGCTGAACCAATAGATCTGCGCCTTCGTCCCCGTCGTTCCGGCGCCGGCCGCGACCATCTGCGCGGCCTTGTTCTCTCCGTTCAGGATCAGGTAGTCCTCGGCCGTCTGATTCTCCGTAATCCGCGCCTTCGCCGCCGCATAGCTCTCAAAGCTGCCATGCCGATCCAGGTGGTCCGGCGTAATGTTCAGCACCAGCGCAATCCGCGGCTTGAAGCTCTCGATCGTCTCCAGTTGAAAGCTCGAAACCTCCAGCACCGACCACACTGTCTTCCACTTGGCATCCCGCAGCGCAGACTCGGCATCCCGCAGCGCAGACTTGTCATCCCGCAGCGCAGCGGAGGGATCTGCATCTCCTCCGCCACCACCGCTCAGCGCCACGCTCTCCGCCACCATCGCCGTCACCGGCATCCCAATGTTCCCACCCACGAGAGTCGGTCGACCCGCGGCCTTCAGAATCTCGCCCAGCAGCGCCGTCGTCGTCGTCTTCCCGTTCGACCCCGTGATCGCAATCACCTCGCCCTGCAGGTACTGCGCGCCCAGCTCCAGCTCGCCGATGATCCGCATCCCCAGCGCCCGCACCTGCACCAGCTCCGGAGTCGAGCTGGGCACTCCAGGGCTCACCACAATCAGGTCCTGCCGCCGAAACGTCAGCAGCCCGTGGCTCCCCGCCTCCACCGCAAACCCCTGCTCCAGCAAGCTCGGCAGCTCCGCAATCAACGTCGCCGGACGCGCATCGCTCACCGTCACCCGCGCCCCGCGCTCCTTCAAAAACTGCGCTGCCGCCAGCCCGCTCTTCCCCAGCCCCACCACCAATACGCGTTTGTTCTTCAATTCCATCTTCAATACCTTTATGTACACAGCAAGCTAGCGCCATAGGCGCGACACATAACAGCCTGGGCCGCAGGCCCAGGTAGAATCCAGCCGGAAATTCAGAGGGCTGAAGGCCCGACACATAGCAGCCCCAGACCTCCTCTCAATTTCTCAACTCCGTACCCTTCGATCCCTGCCTCACCTCGACTTCACATGGCGCAAACGACAGCACCCGCTGTTATCATCGCAAATGTAGCAGTGGGAGTGCTGAAACGATGACCCAAACACTCGAAGTTGAAATCGACGAAGCTGGCAACATCCATCCACTCGACGCAAACACCCGCCCTCCTGTTGGCCGCGCGACCCTCGTCTGGGATTCGGCAGGTCATGAGCTGTACCAACTTTCTGAAAAGTCGCTCGCGGACTGGCTACGCCCCGAAGAGGATGAAGCATGGGCCTATTTGCAGCCGGACAAGTCGTAGTTCTACCGTTCCCTTACTCCGACCTGACAGGCCAGAAATTTCGCCCTGTTCTTCTCCTGGCATCCGCTGGCCATGACGACTGGGTGATCTGCCAAATCACAAGCAATCCATTTGCGGATCCATTTGCCATTGAACTCAACGAAGACAGCTTCTCGTCAGGGCATCTCTCGCATACCAGCTATGTGCGGCCGGCGAAGTTGTTTACGGCTCACTCGTCCATCATCGCTTTGCATTCAGGAGTCTTGAAAGATTCTGTCTTTCAAACGGTTCGCGAAGCGGTGATCCGTGTATTTCGCCAAGCGTGACTCCTCTACCGCAGCTTCAGCGTCGTCAGCGCAAACAGTGCAAACACCAGCGCCATGATCCAAAATCGCGCAATCACCTTGCTCTCGCTCCACCCCAGCAGCTCGAAGTGGTGGTGGATCGGCGCCATCCTGAAGATACGCTTCCCCCCGCGCAGCTTGTAGCTGCCCACCTGCAGAATCACGCTCAGCGCCTCCATGATGAACACCCCGCCGATGAACGGCAGCAGCAGCTCCTGCTTGATCACCACCGCCACCGTCGCAATCGCTCCGCCCAGCATCAGCGACCCCACATCGCCCATAAAGATCTCCGCCGGGTGCGCGTTGTACCAGAGGAACCCGATGCTCGCCCCCACCATCGCCCCGCAGAAGATCGTCAACTCGCTCACCAGCGGCATCCGCTGCAGCTCCAGGTAGTTGCTGAACACCACATGCCCGCTCACATACGTCAGCACCGTCAGCGCGCCCGCCGCAATAATCGTGCAGCCGATCGCCAGCCCATCCAGCCCATCGGTCAGGTTCACCGCATTGCTTGAGCCCGTAATCACCAGCATCACAAACAGCACAAACGGCGCAAACGCCAGCGGCCACACATACGGCAGGTGCCGCACGCTGTCGATGATCAGGTTCGGCCGCAGCCCCTTCGCAAACGGCACCACCAGCCGCGTCGAGTAATCCCCCCGCGCTCCCAGCCACAACAGCGTCACCGCCACCGCCGCGCTCGCCAGAAACTGCAGCGCCAGCTTCTGCCGGCTCGTCAGCCCCAGGCTCCGCTTCTTCACCACCTTGATGTAGTCATCCGCAAACCCGATCGCCGCAAACGCCAGCGTCGACAACACCACCAGCCACACCAGCGGATTCGCCAGGTCGCTCCACAGCAGCGTCGGCACCACAATCGAGATGCAGATCAGCACCCCGCCCATCGTCGGCGTGCCCCCCTTCTTCTGGTGGCTCTGCGGGCCGTCCTCGCGGATGTACTGGCCAATCTGAAACTCGCGCAGCCGCTCAATGACGAACGGCCCGATCAGCAGCCCGATCAGCAGCGCCGTCAGGCTCGCAAACACGCACCGGAACGTCACGTAGCGGAAGATGCGGAACAGTCGAAAGTATGGAAACAGCTTCTGATACAGCAGCCAGTAGAGCAAAGGTTGTGCCTCGCGCGCGCATTCGGCCGCGCTGCATCACAGCTTCGGCCACTCTCATTAATACTATGGCTGCGGCACGGATTCGCGCCTCTCTTGCTCACGCTTCCATACTTTGATACTCGGCAGAGGACGCCGCACAGCGCCCTCTGCCGCCCTGCCTAATGACGGTCGTGATTGGCCGTCATCGCTGCGGCCTTCAGTTCCGCATTCGCCTGGTCCAGCAACGCCTTCGCATGGGCTGCATGACCGCCCAGGTCAAACTCGTTCGCCTGCTGCGCCGCCGTGATCCGCACAAACGCCTGGTCCACCAGCCGCTGCGCCGCCTCAAGGTTCGGGTGCCGTCCGCCCACATTGCGCGCCGGCATCTCCTGCGCCAGCGCAAACCCGCCCGCCAGCATCACGCCACAAAGTCCACTCGTCATCGCCATCTGCTTCAATTTCACGGTGTCGTTCCTTCTTTCTCGATTCGATATGTTTGCAACTGCCACGCCGCAACGGAACCCGAACACACAGCTTCCCCGCAGGCCATTCGCTGGCCGCCTGCACCGGACGCGTCTGGGAGTAAGTCGATGCGTTAGTAGCTGTAAAGCGAAAATTCAACAAAAGTTGCGGACACTCGTCGCTAATTCTTCTCAGCCTGCCCCAGCGTATCCAGCGCCCGCTCCAGCCTTACCCCGCGCGACGCCTTCAGCAGCACCACATCCCCCGCACGCAGGTTCGCTTTCAACCACGCACCCGCTTGCTCCGGCGTCTCCACAAACTCGGCCGCCACGCCTCTCCCGCGCGCCGCAGCCACCATCTCCGCCGCCAACCCGCGCACCCCAATCACCACATCGACCCCCGCATCCGCCGCCGCCGCGCCACACTCCGCGTGCAGCCGCGCACCCTCCGCTCCCAGCTCCAACATCTCTCCGGCCACCAGCACCCGTCGCTTCGCCTCCGTCCTCTGCAGCGCCACAATCATCGCCTTCAGCGCTGTCGGGTTCGAGTTATACGTGTCATTCACAATCTCCGCGCCTCGCCACGTCGACACGTTGCCGCGCTTCTCCGTCGGCCGCATCGACTCCAACGCGCCGATCGCCTCACCCACGCTCACGCCACTTCGCAACCCCACCGCCACCGCCGCCAGCGCATTCAACACATTATGACTACCCGGCAATCGCAACAGCGCACGGCCCGCATCTTCGCCGTTCACGCGCACACCAAACTCCGTCCCATTCAACCCGCGGTCCTCCACCTCGCACGCACGCACAGCGCATCCCTCACTCACCCCATACAACACCGCACGCTCGCCCATCCCCGCGCCAAACGCGCGCACCCGCTCATCGTCCCCATTCAAAAACGCCACACCCTCTTCACGCACCGCATCCACCAGCTCCTTCTTCGCCCGCGCAATCCCCGCAATCCCATCGGCAAAAAACTCCGCATGGGCCATCCCCACATTGCTCACCACCGCCCACTCCGGCTCTGCAATCCTCGCCAGCGCCGCAATCTCCCCCGCATGATTCATCCCCATCTCAATCACCGCAACATCATGCGTCGGCTCCAGCCGCAGCAACATCAACGGCACTCCAAAGTGATTGTTGAGGTTCCCCTCGGTCTTCAGCACCTCGAACCTGGAACCTAGAACCTCTGCCACACACTCCTTCGTCGTCGTCTTCCCTGCCGACCCCGTCACGCCAATCACGCGCTTGCCCCACGCGCGCCGCACCGCCTGCGCCAGCCTCTGCATCGCACGCAGCACACACTCATCGCCATCGGCCACGCGCAGCAACCGCGCCTCATCCACGCCCGCCGGCGCGAGCCACCTCATGCTCACCACCGCAGCGACAGCTCCATCGCGCAGCGCGGTCTCCACATACTCGTGTCCGTCCACCCGCTCGCCCGTCACCGCAAAGAACAGCTCGTCCGCGCCAATCGTGCGCGAATCAATCGAGTACCCCACCGCCTCCGCACTCGTATCGAACACGCCTTCCGCGTGCATCCAGTCCGCAATCTGTCCCAGCGTCAGCTTCATCGAATCCTCAATCCAACTTGTTTGTCATTCCCAAAGAGAATCTGCATTCGCTCTTGTTTGTCATTCCCAAAGGGAATCTGCGTCTTCAACCGCAAACCCTCCGCAACACCTTCGCGGCCTCTGCCACATCATCGAACGCCACGGTCCGGTCCGCAAACGTCTGCGTCTTCTCGTGCCCCTTGCCCGCCAGCAGCACGATGTCTCCCGGCCGCGCCGCACGAATCGCCATCTCAATCGCCTTCGCTCGATCGACCTCCACCACACACGCCGTATCGCTCTCGCGCACGCCCGCCAACGCCTCGTCAAGAATCGCCATCGGCTCTTCACTGCGCGGATTATCACTCGTCAACACCACCAGATCACTCCCCGCACCCGCCACGCGCCCCATCTTCGGACGCTTCGTTCGATCCCGATCGCCGCCGCATCCAAACAGCGTCATCACGCGTCCACCCTGCTCCTTCACCAGGTCGCGCGCCAGCGCAATCAGGTTCCTCAGCGCATCATCGGTATGCGCATAGTCCACCACCACCGTGAACCCCGCCTCACGCGACCCAGGCACCACCTCGAACCGCCCCGGCACCTGCTGCAACTTCGCCGACGCGCTCACAACCTCCTCCATCGTCAGCCCGCGCGCCAACGCCGCACACGAGGCAGCGAGCCAGTTGTAGACATTCACGCGTCCCGTGAGCGGAGTCCACACCTTTGCGCTTCCATCGGGAGTGACCCACTCAAACTCAGTCTCGCCAGCTCTCAGCGAAACACTTTCAGCGCGGTACCGGGCGCCCTCCGACTCGATGCCGTAAAGCAACCACGTGGAAAACGCTCCCACCTTCACGGTCAGTTCCACACCCCACGGGTCGTCAAGATTAAGTACGGCCTTACGCGGCGACGCCGCACCCACGCCCTGAAACAGCTTTGCCTTCGATGCGAAGTACGCCTCCATCGTCCCGTGATAGTCCAGGTGGTCCTGCGTCAGGTTCGTAAACATCGCCACATCCACCGGCAGGCCCCACACGCGCTCCTGCTCCAGCGCATGGCTGCTCATCTCCATCACCGCCTCGGTGCAGCCCGCGCGCACGCCCTCTGCAAACAGCGCCAGCACGTCGCGGCTCTCCGGAGTCGTATGCTCGCTCGCGCGCACCTCGTCCGCCACATGCGTCTCAATCGTCCCCAGCAGCACGCACCGCCGCCCCACGCTCTGCAACATCTGCTCCAGCAGAAACGCCGTCGTCGTCTTGCCATTCGTGCCCGTCACCGCGCTCAGTTTCAGCGCGCGCTCAGGATGCCCAAAGACCTCCGCACTCACCTCCGCCAACGCGCGTCGGCCATGCTCTACCAACGCAACCGCCAACTCCGGCTGCCGTTCACGCAAAGCCTCAAACGCTTCACGCGAATCCGTCACCACCGCCGCCGCTCCACTCCGCAGCGCCTGCTCGATAAATCGATTCCCGTCCGTCGCACCACCGCGCATAGCCACAAACACATCGCCGCCGCTCACGCGCCGCGAGTCATACTGCACCCCGCGCACCTCCACATCGCCGCGCCCACCTGTCTCCAGCGTCCGCACCGCCGCAACCGCATCGCTCCACGTCATCGCACACTCCTGCGCAAACCCCGCAGCTCTTCCTACGCTCTACACTCTATCGTTTTCCGTCTGTCTTCACCGCGCGAACCGCACCACCACCGCCGTGCCCAGCGGCACCATCGTGCCCGCCACAGGCATCTGTTCGCGAGCCACGCCGCTGCCCACGGTCTGTACCTGCAGCCCCGCCTGCCCGGCCTTCTCCACCGTGTCGCGCAGCGCCTCGCCTGCAAAGTCCGGCACGGCTACGCGCTTGCCCGCGTCCACCACCACCGCTCCCTGGCTCTGCTGCACCGGCGGCCGCACCTCCGGCGTCGTCACCTTCGCCACACTCGCATTCGCGTCCGGCATCACCGACGTCGTATCTCCATTCGCATGGAACGCCGCCAGGACCTTCTCCGGAATCCTGTCCGGCAGATTCAGCCAGCCATGTTTTACCGGCGCATTCGCTGCAGCCTGCTCGCTGGCCGCATCCGTCTGCGCGTTCTCCGCCATCGCCGCCGCGTTCGCCGGCTGCCGCAGCGGATCATCCGCCGGCAGGCTGTTCACCTCGTCGAACAGCG
>JAJZFE010000310.1 GCA_021798655.1 Acidobacteriota bacterium
ACCGACGGCCAGCGTGCGGTGGAAGAGGTCGAGGGCGAGGCCGAACATGGAGCGGGCGAGGTCGGGGTCGTAGCGGACGCCTTCGTCGCGCAGGAAGGCGTGTGCGCCGTTGACCTCGTGCCAGTTCAGGCGGGTCTCCACCTCGTTCAGCCGGTTGAGCACCTTCATGCGGCCTTCGGTGGGGATGTGCGGGTCCTGTCGTCCCCAGACCATGAGCAACTCGCCTTTGATCTCGCCAGCGCGGGCCATCGAGTCGTCGTTCATGCCTTCGCCGAGGCCGCCTTTGTGGATGTCGGTGGCGTAGAAGCAGACGGCACCGCGGACCTGCGGGTTCATGGCGGCGCGGAAGGCGAGGTGGCCGCCCATGCAGATGCCCATGACGCCAAGCTTGCCGGTGCAGTCGGAGCGGGAGGCGAGGTAGTCGAGAGCGACACGGGCGTCGTCGTCGTACTGCTTGACGGGCTTGGTGGTCTTGAGCGCGTTGCCGCGGTCGGAGCCAGCCTGGTCGTACTTGAGGACGGAGCCGAGCGGCTCGTACTCGTGGTAGACCTCCGGGACGGCGACGATGTAGCCGTGGCCGGCGAGCTGGACGGCGGTGCGGTGGATGGGGGCTGTGACCTGAAAGATCTCCGAGTAGAGGACGATGCCGGGGTAGTTGCCAGGTGCCGCAGGGCGAACAAGATGGGTGCGCATGGGGCCCGACGGGGTGGGCAGGTCCTGATACTCGGTGTCGATGACGATCATGAAGGTCTCCGACGGTAAGTGTACGCTCGGACGCTGAACCTGCTGTGACGCAGGTCACACGCGATGGCGGCTGCTGTGTGGCAGCAGCGGGGAGAGAGAGGGCGGATCAGGCCTGATGCGCGCGGAGGAGGAGACAGGTGATGTTGTCCGAGCCGCCGCGGGCGTTGGCGAGCTGGATGAGGCGACGGCAGACGGCGTCGGCGGAGGTGGCCGGGGATTCTGCGACGAGCATGGCGATCTCCTCGGCGGCGACGTGGCGGGTGAGGCCATCGGAACAGAGAAGGATGGACTCGCCCTCGTTGAGCGTGGCGTCGTAGAGGTCGGGCGCAACGTCCTGGTCGGCCCCGATGGCGCGGGTGATGACGGACTGGAGGCCGGTGCGCTCGGCTTCGGCCTCGGTGAGGCGGCCGCGACGGACCTGCTCTGCGAGGTAGGAGTGGTCCACGGTGATCTGCCGGGCGGTGCCGGCGGAGAGGTGGTAGGCGCGACTGTCGCCAACGTTGAGCACCATGACGGAGTTGCCGAGGATGCGCGCCGCGACCAGCGTGGTGCCCATGCCGCGGAGGGCGATATCGAAGGAGGCGCGAGAGAGAACCGCGCGGTTGGCGGCGGCGGCGGCGCGGAGCAACGAACAGCGGGTACACTCTGCGCCGGAGTCGCGGAGGCTGGCGATCTCCTGCCGGGCGACCTCGAGGAAGGTATCGACCGCGATGCGGCTGGCGATCTCGCCGCCGGCAGCGCCGCCCATGCCATCGCAGATGACGTAGAGGCCGAGCTGGTCGTCGCTGCCGAAGCTGTCCTGATTGCTGCGGCGTCGGAGACCGACGTCGGTGCGTGCAGCGGCTTCGAGCTTGGGTAGAACCATCATCGTAAGAGGTCTCTGCGGCTTCCACAGCGGCCAGGCTGAGGAGATTGACCGCGTACCAGTATAGCCGGAGTACGGATAAATGCGAAGCGGGTCGCGGTAGCGGGCTGTCGGCTGGAGGCTTCGGGCTGGAGACTTCAGACGAGCGACTGCGTAGCGAGCGGGAGAGTGACGGAGAAGACGGAGCCTTCGCCGAGGCGGCTGGTGACGTTGAGCGCACCGTGGTGGGCGTCGAGGATGGCGCGGCAGATGGCCAGCCCCATGCCTGTGCCGGAGGTGTGGCGGCTGGAGGCGTTGGCGCGGTAGAAGCGTTCGAAGATGAGTTCCTGCTCGGAGGAGTCGATGCCCTGGCCGTGATCGGCGATGGAGAGCACGACGACGCCGGGGCGGCGCTCGGCGGAGAGGAAGATGGGTGTGCCGGAGGCGGAGTATTTGGCGGCGTTTTCGAGCAGGTTGATGAGCACCTTTTCGATGTAGCCGGCGTCGGCCATGACGGGCGGGAGCTGAGGGATGCGCTGCTGCAGAGGGTGGTCGGCGAGGACGATGGCGCAGGCGCGGACGGCGGCCTCGACGACGGCGGCGAGGTCGGTAGGAGAGAAGGCCATGTGGACCTCCTGGGCGTCGAGTTGGGCCATCTCGACGGCCTCGGAGACGAGACGGTTGAGGCGGTCGGACTCCTCGTCGATGATGGTGAGCAGCTCGTGCTGCGCGTCGGGGGGGAGCGCGTGTGAGCTGCACGGGTCATGGAAGAGAAGCGTGGTGGCAGAGGCTTTGATGGCGGTGAGCGGGGTGCGGAGTTCGTGGGTGATGGAGTCGATCATGAGGGAGCGAAGACGCTCGCTCTCTTTGGCGGCCTCGGCGCGGGTGACGTTGTCGAGGGCCTGGGCGCGGTCGAGCGCGATGCTGACGAGGCCGCCGATGGCTTCGAGCGTGTCGCTGGAGAGACGGACGGCCTTGATGATGAGCAGGCCGCGAGGACGGACGCCGACGCGGATGGGGATGCGCGCTTCGATGGCACCGAAGTGCGTCGCGGTGACGGTGTCGGTGACGACCTCGGCGCCGGGCAGGGTGAGCGCGTGCTGGCGCATGCCGATCTCGTCCATGGGGATGGCAGCGGGGTCGCCGGCGAGGTAGCGACGGTTGCCGTCGAGGAGGTAGAGCGCGACGGCGTCGGCGTGGGTGACGAGCATGACGGCGGGAGCGACGGCGTTCAACATGCCGGCGACGTTCTCGGTCTGCAGCAACTCGCGGCCGAGGCCGTAGAGGACCTCGATCTCGCGCTGGCGGAGGCGTGCGTCGAGGGCCTCGTCGCGGGCGCGCTCGGAGAGTCGCGCGCCGACAACCGCAGTGACGAGGAAGGCAAAGAGCGCCAGCCAGTTCTGCGGATCGCTGATGACGAGCGTGCCGATGGGCGGCAGGAAGTAGTAGTTGTACAGCAGCGTGGCCGCGACGGACATGACGACGGCGTAGCGCAGGCCCCAGCGCGCGGCAAGAAACAGGATGTAGAGCAGCAGCGTGAGAGCGACAGTGGTCTGGTTGACATGCAGCCGAAGATGGCAAGCGGCTACAATTCCGGCAAGGACCAGCGCCGCCGTCGACCACTTGAGCATCGCGATGAAGCGTGGAGAGTTCACAGGGAGATACTACGACGTTGGCACACGGCGAGGCAGTGAAAAAGCGTCCTGAAGACTGGTTGACGGCGGCCGAGCCGGAGAAGACACGCGGCCGGTTCAAGGTGTTCCTGGGCTATGCGCCGGGCGTGGGCAAGACGTTCAGCATGTTGAGCGAAGGGATTCGGCGCAGCGCGCGCGGCGAAGACGTGGTGATCGGCTACGTGGAGACGCACGGACGCAAGGGCACGGCGGAGCTGGCGGAGAAGCTGGAGCAGGTGTCGCCGCGAGCGATCGACTACAAGGGGACCGTGTTCCACGAGATGGACCTCGCTGCGATTCTGCAACGCCGGCCGCAGGTGGTGCTGGTGGATGAGCTGGCGCATACGAACATCGAAGGCAGCCGTTTTGCAAAGCGGTATGAGGACGTGCTGCTGCTGCTGGAGAACAACATCGACGTGCTGAGCACGATCAACGTGCAGCATGTGGAGAGCCTGACGCCGCGCATACAAAGCCTGACGGGCATCCAGGTGCGCGAGACGGTGCCGGACTGGGTGCTGGATCGCGCGGACGAGCTTGTGATCAGCGACCTGACGCCGGAGGCGCTGGCAACACGGATGCGGCGCGGCGATATCTATCCGCTGGAACGGGCGGAGCGCGCGCTGGCAAACTTTTTTCGTCGCGGCAACCTGATTGCACTGCGCGAGATGGCGCTGCACCGCGTGACGCGCGCCGTGGACCGCACGCTCGATGATTACGTAAAAGCCAAGCAGCTGGGCGCGCACTGGGCCGTGACGGAGAAGGTGGCCGTGTGCATCAGCACCAGCGCGCAGGCACGCGACCTGATTGCGCGGGGAGCACGACTGGCGGAGGGCCTGGGCGGAGAGTTTTACGTGGTGCACGTGCAGAGCGAGCGCGACAACGACCCCGAGCGGCGGCGAACACTGGAGGCGAGCCTGCTGTTTGCGAAGAACCTGGGCGCGCAGATTGTGCAGCTGACGGGGAAGAATATTCCGGCGACCACCGCGGCGTTCGTCAGCGAGAATCGCATCACGCAGGCGATCTTCGGACGGTCGACGCTGCATGGATTGAAGAAGTGGCTGTACTATCTGGCTATCCAGCGGTTCATGTCGGCGGCGCCGCATGTGGACCTGCATATTGTGACCCAGGAGAGCCGCCGATGAAGATCCTGATTGTGGACGACGAGCGCCAGATCACGCGCGTGCTGCGGACATCCCTGCAGAGCAGCGGCTATGAGGTCGCGGTGGCGAACAACGGGATGGAAGCGTTTCCGTTGTTCAAGAGCTTTGCGCCGGACCTGGTGATCACGGACCTGTCGATGCCGGAGATGGACGGCCTGGAGCTGACGCGGGCGATCCGTGCGATCTCTGAGGTGCCGATCATCGTGCTGTCGGTGCGCGAGCAGGAGCCGATCAAAGTGGCAGCACTCGATGAGGGCGCGGACGACTACGTAACCAAGCCGTTCAGCATGCAGGAGCTGCTGGCGCGGGTGCGCGCGAATCTGCGCAAGGGGCTGCGCGCTGAGCCGCCACCGGCGGTGCTCACGGTGGGCGAGCTGCACATCGAAACGGCGACGCGGAGAGTGCGCGTGCGCGGCGCGGAGGTTCACCTGACGCCGAAGGAGTTTGACCTGCTGCTGCAACTGGCAGGCAGTCCCGATCACGTGCTGACGCACCGGCACCTGCTGCGGAGCATATGGGGCCCTGCCGGCGAAGACCAGCCGGAGTACCTGCGCGTGCTGGTGGCGCAGCTACGCAAGAAGCTGGACAGCACGGACAGCTCGCGCTACATCGAGAGCGAGCCGTGGGTGGGCTACCGGCTACGCGGCGTGCCTACGAATTCTTAACGAGTTCGCTACACAATCCGAACGCCATCCCTACGGACTTCCAACGGGCTCAGGGCATTCACTAGAGGCATGGAGGTTTCTCCCATGTCTCACTCGGTGCTTTGCCTCAGCCTGATCGCTGCAGCGGCGATGACCGCGCAGCAGCCAGCAACGAACACACCCCACCAGGCCGCTACGCAACAGATTGCTCAGCAACAAGCCACTCAGCAACAAGCCACGACACCACAGCCCACTACACAACAGACCGCCGCAACAGCCCCGCAGAGCAACGCGGGCAGACGGTGCACGACACAGCGCGCACCGCGTTCAAGCAAGCCTGCGCCACGATGGCCGCGGCATTCGAACACAAACTGATGCGCACGGAACTTACGGATTCTTAACACATTCCAAACAGACTTCAAACCCCCACACGAAAGACACTTTAGAGGCAGTCGATGCGATTGAAGAACGTGATGACCACCGCAATCCTGATCTTCGCCACGCCGTTTGCGCTGGCACAAAACGCGAGCGATACAACGCCGGCAGACGCACAGCCGAGCGCGACGACGAGTTCGTCGATCAACTCCGCTGAGCCTGCGACACCGGCGAATCTCGACCAGAGTTTTTTCCATCGGCTCGGCCGCGCCTATGCAGCAGACTGGGCGGGCAACGGGCCCGGCACCGCCGTGTTGCAGCAGCCGCGCCGCGGCACGCCTGCACCGATCGCTTCACCGCCGTATCCGGCCAGCGACTGGCCGATTGGAGGCACGGTGGTGATCGGTGCGCCGGACGGGCAGACGTATCCGCTGATGCAGGCCATCGACGCGAACAAGGACGTGAACAAGATCTACGGCTGGATCGAAGTGGGCGCGAACGGTTCGACGAACAACAAGACGAACGCGAGCAAAGGCATCGCGGCCAATGCGCCGGCGGCCTATGACGTGTACTCCAACACGGTGCAGCTGGACCAGCTGGCGCTGTACTTTGAGCGGCTGGAGAACACGGCGCAGAAAGACCACTTCGACTGGGGCTATCGCGTGGCGGCGCTGTATGGGACGGACTACCGCTTCACCACGTCGCACGGCATCCTGAGCCAGCAGCTGCTGGTGAAGAATGCGCAGTACGGCTTCGACCCGGTGATGTTCTATCTCGACCTGTACCTGCCGCATGTGGGCGAAGGCACGGTGGTGCGCGTGGGCCGGTACATCTCACTGCCGGACATTGAGGCACAACTGGCGCCGAACAACTACACGTACTCGCACTCGATCCTGTACACGTACGACTGCTACACGATGACCGGCCTGAACGTGACGACGAAGATCAACAAAAACTGGACGGTGCAAGGCGGCATCTCGCCGGGCTGCGACACGGCGCCGTGGACCACGGACGCCAAGCTGACCGGCAACGTATGCGTGGTGTACACGTGGCACAACGGCGGCGACGCGCTGAACACATGCGACAACACGATCAACGATTCCAAGTATGCGTACAACAACCTGACTGCCTACTACGAGACGTGGTACCACCGCTTCAGCCCGACCTGGCACACCGATACGGAGGTCTGGTACCAGTACATGAAAGACGTGCCGAATATGTACTGGTACAACGGCGGGTATACAAAGACGACGCAGCATCCGTGGCCGGAGACCAATGGCGCGGGCGTGAACCTGAACTTCGGTGCCGTGTGCCAGGACCCGAGGCTGGGCGCGGCGCAGCAGTCTGCCACGTGCTTTGCGCCAGAGTGGGCCGTGACCAACTACGTTGAGCACAACTTCTGGCACAACACGGCGTCGCTGAACATTCGCAACGAGTATGTGGACGACATTAAAGGTCAGCGCACAGGCACGCCTGCGGGCTATGAGGAGCATATGGTCGGCTTTGACTTCTGGGCCGGCTCGACGATCACGTTCCGCCCGGAGCTGAGCTACACGAAGTGCTACAGCCGGTACACGACGCTGGACGGCAAGGCGGTGTCGTGCACGGATATCAGCGCGGGCAGCTCGATTGCGAGCGACACGCTGGAGTGGCAGGCAGG